>NZ_JAGMUF010000031.1:0-122630 GCF_019049125.1 Streptomyces sp. AC602_WCS936
TTCGGGAACCCCGCGCGTGGAACACTGCACCGCATGCGACGCCTGTTCCCTGCCCCTGTGACCGATCCGACATCCGGCCCCGCGCCCGACGGGACCGAGCGGGAGTGGAGCCTGTCCGAGCTGGCCGCCGCCTACGCCTATCCCGAGCCGGACGGGCGGACGGGTACGGGCGCCTGGCTGCGGGCGAACATGGTCTCCACCCTCGACGGCGCGGCCCAGCACGACGGCCGCTCCCAGCCCATCTCCGGCGCTGCCGACATGCGTATCTTCGGCACCCTGCGCGCACTGGCGGACGTCGTGATCGCCGGCGCCGAGACCGTACGCCAGGAGGGGTACCGTCCCGCTCGCTCGCGCGCCGACTTCGCGGAGCTGCGCCAGGCGGCCGGCCAGGGCCCCGTGCCGGCCGTCGCCGTGGTCAGCGCGAGCCTGGAGCTGGACTTCTCGCTGCCGCTGTACACCTCACCGCTGGTGCCGACCCTGATCCTGACCGGCGCCGCCGCGGCCCCGGACCGGATCGCGGCCGCCGAGAGGGCCGGTGCCCGCGTGGTGATCGCCGGTGACGGCGTCGGCGTGGACCCGGCCCGCGCCGTCGACGCGCTGGTCGCGCTCGGGCACACCCGGCTGCTGACCGAGGGCGGTCCGCGGCTGCTCGGACAGTTCGTCACGGCCGGGGTCCTCGACGAGCTGTGCCTGACCGTCTCGCCGACGCTCACCGCCGGTGACGCGCAGCGGATCGCGGGCGGGCCCTCGGTCGAGGTGCCGCGGCGGTTCGTCCTGGAGTCCCTGTTGGAGGAGGAAGGTTTCCTCTTCAGCCGGTACCGGCGCGACTAGGACGTACCTCCCTCCGGCGGGCGGCGGCGGCCGGACATCGGTTCGGTCGTTACCGCGCTTCCGGGAATCGGCGGAATCTCCCGTTCCGTTTAGTCCGCGACGGGCACACTGAATCCGGCAGTACCCGTGCGATCACGGGGCAGGATGGTTTCCGCAGGGTCTGGTACGGCCTACGGAGGGTGGGCCCGCGGGCCCTCGGAGGAGAAGGGGCGCCTGGTGTTCACAAGCGTTTTGATGATCGAGAAGGCCATGACCTCCGCCGACGTGGAGTTCGTCACCACGCTGCACGGGGACGAGGAGGTCGCCTTCCACGTGCTGCTCCAGCCGCGCGGCGATCAGGCGGACCGGCTGCTGAGAGCCATCGACGACGTCGCGCTCGGCGAACTCGACGACGCCGTCCGGGAGGGCGAGACCCCGGAGGGCGAGGAGGCGCAGAGCGTCGGGCAGCGGGCCCTGGAGGTGTCCCTCACCGCCCTGCGCGCGTCCGGCGCCCGGGCGGAGGGCCGCCTGATCGAGGACCATCCGCTGGACGAGCTCAAGTCCCTGGTCCTGGAGACCGGAGCGGACGAGGTGATCGTCCTGACCGACCCGCACTACGTGGAGGAGTTCTTCCACCGGGACTGGGCCTCGCGGGCCCGCCACAAGGTCGGCGTGCCGGTCCTGAAACTGTTCTCCCACAGCAAGGCATAGGCTTGGGCCGCGCTC
The DNA here is from genome assembly GCF_019049125.1 of Streptomyces sp. AC602_WCS936. Taxonomy (NCBI): domain Bacteria; kingdom Bacillati; phylum Actinomycetota; class Actinomycetes; order Kitasatosporales; family Streptomycetaceae; genus Streptomyces; species Streptomyces sp. AC602_WCS936. The sequence goes on from NZ_JAGMUF010000031.1 coordinate 1,537, forward strand.
CCGCGGAGAAGGAGGGGGCGCGCCCACTAGCAGACCGCCCACGGACACCCGTCACGGACACCCGTCGCACCTCTGGGGAGAACAGCGCATGGCACCCGGCCTTCCTACCGCCATGGACCGACCGCACTTCATCGGCATCGGCGGCGCCGGAATGTCGGGCATCGCCAAGATCCTCGCCCAGCGGGGCGCCGCGGTGGCGGGCAGCGACGCCAAGGAGTCCGCGACCGCCGAGGCGCTGCGCGCGCTGGGCGCGACCGTGCACATCGGGCACGCGGCCGGGCACCTCGCCGACGACGCGACCTGCGTGGTCGTCTCCTCGGCGATCCGCGAGGACAACCCCGAGCTGGCCCGCGCCGCCGAACTGGGCATCCCGGTCGTCCACCGTTCCGACGCCCTCGCCGCCCTGATGAACGGCGCGCGCCCGCTCGCCGTCGCCGGCACCCACGGCAAGACCACCACCACCTCGATGCTGGCGGTCTCCCTGTCCGAGCTGGGCCTGAACCCGTCGTACGCGATCGGCGGCGACCTGGACGCCCCCGGCTCCAACGCCCTGCACGGCGACGGCGAGATCTTCGTCGCGGAGGCGGACGAAAGCGACCGCAGCTTCCACAAGTACGCCCCCGAGGTCGCCATCGTCCTCAACGTGGAACTGGATCACCACGCCAACTACGCCTCGATGGACGAGATCTACGAGTCCTTCGAGACGTTCGCCGGCAGGATCGTCCCCGGCGGCACCCTGGTGATCGCCGCCGACCACGAGGGCTCCCGGGAGCTGACCCGACGCCTGTCCGGCAAGGTGCGGACGGTGACGTACGGCGAGTCCGAGGACGCCGACGTGCGCATCCTGTCGGTCGTCCCGCAGGGCCTCAAGAGCGAGGTCACCGTCGTCCTGGACGGCACCGAGCTGACCTTCACCGTCTCAGTCCCCGGCCGCCACTACGCCCACAACGCCGTCGCCGCCCTCGCGGCGGGCGCGGCCCTCGGCGTCCCCGCCGCCGAGCTGGCCCCCGCGCTGGCCGCCTACACGGGCGTCAAGCGGCGCCTCCAGCTCAAGGGCGAGGCGGCCGGAGTCCAGGTCGTCGACTCCTACGCGCACCACCCCACCGAGATGACGGCCGACCTGGAGGCCATGCGCGCCGCCGTCGGCGACGCCCGCATCCTCGTCCTCTTCCAGCCGCACCTGTTCTCCCGCACCCAGGAGCTGGGCAAGGAGATGGGCCAGGCGCTGGCGCTGGCGGACGCCTCGGTCGTCCTCGACATCTACCCGGCGCGCGAGGACCCGATCCCGGGCGTCACCAGTGAGCTGATCATCGAGGCGGCCCGCGCCGCGGGCGCCGACGTCACGCCGGTGCACGACAAGGCCGAGTCGCCCGCGGTGGTCGCGGGAATGGCGAAGGCCGGTGATCTCGTTCTCACCATGGGCGCGGGCGATGTCACCGACCTCGGACCGCGCATCCTGGACGAGCTGTCGAGCAAGGCGAAGTAAGGGGCTGAGGACTCATGTCGTACGACGTCGAGAAGCCGGACGAGCAGTGGCGCGCGGAGCTGGCACCGGCCGAGTACGCCGTGCTGCGCCAGGCCGGCACCGAACCCGCCTTCACCGGTGAGTACACCGACACCAAGACCGAGGGCGTCTACTCCTGCCGCGCCTGCGGCGCCGACCTGTTCACCTCGCAGACCAAGTTCGAGTCGCACTGCGGCTGGCCGTCCTTCTTCGACCCGAAGGACACCGACGCGGTCGAGCTGATCGAGGACCGTTCGCACGGCATGGTCCGCACGGAGGTGCGGTGCGCCCGGTGCGGTTCGCACCTCGGGCACGTGTTCAAGGGCGAGGGCTACCCGACCCCGACGGACCAGCGGTACTGCATCAACAGCATCTCGCTGCGGCTGGCGCCGGTGGAGGACTGAGTCGTTCTCTCTACCGCCCGGCCTCGGCCGCACGTTGGCTGGGGCCCGGCGTGTCGCAGGTCAGTCCGCAGCGCTCGCGTAGTCGAGGATCCGCCCGTCAACCGTGCCGGCGCTTGGTTTCACTCTTTGAGCTGGCGATATAAGGATTTCCTTTTAGAGTTCGACGGCGTACGCTGAGATGCAGAGCATGAACTGGGAGATCAATCTTCATCCAGAGGTGGAGTTGTGGCTGCTGAAGCTTGCGGATGAAGACCCGGCTAGCGCCGATCTAGTTGAAGCGGCAATCGACATACTGGCCGAGTGCGGCCCGGCACTCGGACGGCCGCTCGTGGACCGTATTCACGCCAGCCGCATCCACAAGCTCAAGGAACTGCGTCCGGCGAGCGCGAGCCGTACGGAGGTGCGCATTCTGTTTGTGTTTGATCCCGAGCGTGAGGCGATCCTTCTCGTGGCGGGAGACAAGGCCGGTCGTTGGAGCCAGTGGTATGTCGATGCGATCCCGCTTGCCGAGGCTCGCTACGACGAGTACCTGGCTGATGTGCGAGGCGCGGGAAAGGACGGGGATGTCCGGTGAGCGGTCACAGTAGCTGGGCTGCGGTGAAGCGGCAGGTGCGCGAGGCCCGTCCCGAGGTCTCAGATGTGGAATGGGAGGATCGAAAGCAGGCGGCGCGGACCGCGACCGAAGCCTACATTCTCGGACATCACCTTCGTGAGATCCGTGAGGAGCAAGGCCTCACCCAGGCGCAGGTCGCTGCGTCGGTCGGTATCTCCCAGGCCCGGGTGTCGCAGATCGAGCGGGGCGAGATCCACAACCTGGAGACGATGCGCACGTATGCCGCGGCGCTGGGCGCTCGTATCACAGTGTCGATCGAGTACGGCGACCGGACCATCGGCGCCGCTTAGCAGTGCGGTACGGGCTCATGATCTGCCGACAGTTCCGTCGGTGCTCCGTCGTCTGCAGTGACTGCGTCGGGGTGTTGCCTGATGGAGTCTTCGCCAGATGGACCAGCGATCAGTTGGCGTCGGATCCGCGAATACCGGTGTCTTGGACGAGGTACGGCGCCAGCGCCGCGGCCACAACAGAGGACCGCAGATAGGGGGTCACTCGGTGGAAGTCGAAGGGGGCGATGCTGGCCGAGAGATCGAGATCGACCATAGGGAAGCGCCGCTTGAAGGGACGGGGGACGGCGACGATGTCCCCGTGATCGGACAGGTTGATCCACCGGTGCACCCCTGGAGGCCGTTCACCGGCGCCGGCAAGCGGAGCTGGTGACAGGCGATCGAAGACTCCGTGGCGGAGTGCGAGGGGGGAGCCGAGTGTCAGGAGCAGGTCGATCTCGAGTTCCGGGTGGGCATGGAGGGCCTCGTAGGCCACGACGCTTCCGAGAGAGTGGGCGATGACCACCCGAGCGCCCGTCGAGGAGATGACGCCTGCGACCTCCTCTCGCGCCGCAACGCGGGCAGCGTCGTCTGGCCCGCCGAGATAGCGCGCGACGTCGCGGAAGAACGTGGCGATGAACGCGCGGGTCAGACGGCCGTCGAGGCTCAGACGCTCGGAGATCGTGGAGGCGAGTTGCCGGAGCGGAACGGCCAGGCGTCCCTGAGCCGTTGCTGGTGGCGGGAGTCTCAGGCTCAAGGAGTCGTCCAGCAATTCTGCCCAGTGAGTGATGTCCTCGACCACGTGGGGATGCTCGCGCTCCAGCTGGTCGAAGTCCTCGGCACCTTGCGCGACGGGCCTGCCGAGGTGCAGGTGGTGGGCGTAGTAGGCGTACGTGACAGGGACGTGCTCGGCGGCTGTGCCCAGACCGATGGCGAGGTCCTTGGCCCAGACGGCTGAGCGAGCGGTGACGACATCGGCAGGTGAGAGGGCGGACCGGTAGTGGCCCACACCGTGTACGGCCACAAAGGCGGTCATCGGATGTTTGTTCCTGGGTCGGGAGTCGGAATCGGGCGTACCTGGACCTGGTCGCGCGGTGAAATGTGGATGATGTCCGGGCCCACTCCGATGTACAGGGCGCCGTCGGGGGCGATGGCGATGGCGAACACGGTGTCGGGGAACCAGAAGACATCGGCCTGCCTCCCGTCTCGCAGGTCCCACAGCCGCAGGGACCGGTCGAGACCGCCGGTGTAGAGGTGCGGGTGTCCGTCGACCAGGACCGGGAGTGCGGCGAAGACGGCACGAGTGTGGCCGGTCAGCGTGAATGTCCGGGCAGTGTCGAGTGCGGTTACGCGAACCTCGCCACGGTCGTCACCGCTGACAGCGTACGGCTGCCCGCCGAGGTCGACGGCGGCGACGGTGTGGACGGCGACAGGGTGTCTGGTGACGAGCTGCGGCAGGGGCGGGCCCAGCACGCGTGCGGACCGGACGTGGCCGGAGTGGTATCCGGCCAGGACGCGGGTGGCGGAGGCTGCCAGACAGGTAGCGGATACGGGAACAGGGACTGTCATTCCTCCCCATTCTTTGATGGTCCTGGTTTCGGACGGCGCGAGCAGGACGCGCTCAGGTTCGCCTCTCCACGCAGGGTCCGTCACGTCGACGTCAGGCCAGCGGGACATCCGGTACAGGTGATCGGCGGTGGCTATCGCGACCTCACCTCTGTTGGAGGCATAGACGATGTGCCGGGCGCCCTCGATGGTGATGGTGACGATCGCGGCGGCACCTGAGCCGTCGCCCAGATCGCGTCGTTCCAGATGCTTCTCAGTCGTGTTCGTGTCCCACAGGGCGACCCCGTCGTGTGCGCACGAGGCGACGATCCGAGGATGTTCGCCGCCCTCCAGGACTGCGATGCCGGTGGCTTGGTCCGGCAGCGGAAAGTCTGCGTGGTGCAGCAGCGTGATCCGCTGCCCGACCGCACCGTCCGCGGTCCACAGTGCCATGCTTCCGTCCTCGCTGCACGAGACCAGACGGCCGTCGGGGAGCACCGTCAGACAACTGATGGAGTGAGTGTGCCCGGGGTGGCGTTGCGGCACCTCCTCTCCAGATGCGTCCGAGACGCGGACGGTACCGCCGTTACTGGCAGTGAGGATTCGAGTCCGATGCGGTTCGGACACGACCGCGACTCGGGTGATCGCAGTGGTGTGGCTGACGATCTGCCGTGCACTGCTGCCGTCCAGCGGATTCAGCTGTGCGACACCGTCCTCGCCGGCACTGAGGAGGTACATGGACCCATCCAGCAAGGCGGTGGCGAGATCGGAGACGGCGTCGGCATGAGGACTCTTCTCGTTGAGGAGTTCCAGGAACTCGTCGCCGATCCAGACGGTTCCGTCTCGATCGCCCGCGACCGGCTCCGGACCGTGCCCCAGATCGAGGTAGCGGTAGCACGACAGCCGCTCCCAGTTGGTGTGCGGCAGTTCGACCTCCTCGCCACGGACGGTCAGGACCTTGACCCAATTGTCGTAGCAGGCCACGACACAGTCGCCCCTGCCGTCGACGGAGACGCGGGACAGGTGCCACACATGGCCATTGACAGCGGACAGGTGTGTGGCGGCGAGCGGAGCCCCGGTGGCGAGTTCCCAGTAGCGGATCACCCGGTCCTCACCCGCGCTGGCCACTGAGGGGACACCCTCGTAGCGCACGCCCACCATCGACCAGATCGGACCCGTATGGGCCGGGGCGGTCCACAGGAGATGTCCTGTGGCCAGGTCCCATCCCCGCAGCTCGCCGCTGTCGCAACCAGTCACTGCCAGATGGCGGCCGTCCGCTGTCCCGGCCACCACGCCTCCCACTGGAGCACCGTGGTCCCCGAGCTCGAGCGTTGTCGTTGCGGAGTCGAGGTCCCACAGCCGCGCCGTTCCGTCCTGACCAGCTGTCAACGCGTGGGGGCGGCCGGACATCTCGAGGGTTGTCAGGTCCCAGATCCTGCCGCGGTGCCCGGTCAGTGTGGTCAAGAGGTTGGTGTGCAGTGGCCGGCCGGCGGTCCAAGCGATGTGACGGCCGGTGTCCTGCGTGAGGTCTGCCGCGAGCTGCCATTTCTGGTGCCGTGCCGCGTCGACAGCCAGGATGTCGCGCCGCTGCCCGGGCGGACCGTCGTGGTGGGCTCCGTACGACGTCAGATAGACCGCTCCGTGAGGGCCGTGTTCACTGTGGTAGAGCTCCTGGGCCAGCGGGGCCGGGTCCGCGTGAACCAGGTATTCGCTGTCCTTGAGGAGTTCGTCGAGCCTGCCGGCGAGCGCGGCGTGGCGCGCCCCGTGCCGCAGCAGATACGGCTCGGCGGTCGCCCACCGGCGGTGGCCGGAGCCGCTCGTTCCCACCGTCGAGAGCAGGCGTTCCCAGACCGTGAGCGCGTCCAGGACAGGATGTTCGCGGAGCCGGTCGGTGAGCCCTTGATGGAAGAGCCGATAGAGCGGAGCGCCTTGACGATCGACGTTGCGCCGTATGTAGAAACGCGCGGTCCGGAGCAGATCAGCGGTTGGTGCCTGGTCCTCCCCGGCCGGAGCCGGACAGGGGTTCGCGACCTGGGCGAGAAGGTCCTCTGGCATTCCCGCGCCCTCTGCCCATGCCAGCGCGGCCAGTAGCTCGTGCAGGCCCGGTCGGGGATCAAGACGGAGATGTAGGTCGAGGACCGCATCAAGCGTACGGGGCACGTCACTGCCCAGGTGCTCGGCCTGCTCGGTCGTCGCCGGCGGTGACATCTGTTCCTGGAGGAGCCTTAGATAGAGCCCGGCGACAAGGAACTCGCCCCACTCGCGTGACCCGCTCAACAAGGCTTCGGCCAGCGCACCGCCCAAGCTTTCGGCTGCCGCGAGTGAGCACCACGGCGATACGCCGGGAAGCAGCGGGCGCAGCACCCGCAGTACGAACTGTGCCAGGTCTTTGCGGAGTCGCTGGGGCGACACCTTGTCCAGGTCGATCAGCCCATCGCACGCCCGGGCCGCCTCGATGAGCGGCCGTGGGGCCGCTTCCGGACGGGTCGCGACGAGCATCCTGCACAGCGGTCCCCCGTCCGACCGCCGAATGGATGCCAATGGCAGCAGCACGGCGCTGACCAGGTCGGCCGGGTGCTCGGCTTCGTCCACCGCGTCCATGACGAGATAGGGGGGTACGGGCTTGGCCCGCAGTGACGTGACCAGTCGGTCCGTTGTCCACGTCGTTGCGTCGCCGGGAGAACCGAGCTCCCACTGGGTGGCGAGCGAGGTGAGGATCTCCGGGACACCGCGCCGTCGCGCGTGCACGATCGCGAGCTCGTCGGTGGTCTCGTGAATGTCGCCGCCCGATGGCCGCCACAACTGCTCGGTGGTCTCATGCAGCGCCGGATGCGCGGCGCACACGAAGGTGCCGATCAGCGCGGATTTGCCGACCCCTGGTACGCCGGTGACCACGCGCAATGAGGGCCCGTGGCCGTCCAACCAGTGCGCCAGTTGGCGGAGTTCGTCGGTTCGTCCAGTGAAGGACGGAGAACCGAGGTCGCCGAAGGCGCTGCCGGCACCATGTGCCCGGATCACGAAGTGGCGGGCGTCGGCCACTTCATCGAGGAGGGTGAACACAGCAGAATCCACACCGGTGAGCCAGTGAGTGTCGGCCGGTTCGTATCGAGGGTTGGCGAAGAACCTCAGATGCGACAGGTCTGCACCGAGCGCGGCCAGTGGCCGCTCGACGGATTGCGGATAGAGGGATGTGCTCCGCGATTCCACATGGAGAGCCACTTCGCGGCAGAACCGGGAGATCGGGATATACGGCACCGATGTGTCGAGCTTCAGGGCACCGGAGGCGAAGCCACGGAGCACCTCGTCGACGGCGGCGCTCAGTCGGCCGTCATAGGCGTCCTGCTCAGAGTGGCAGGCGGCGAGTACCCAGACACGGCGATGCTCCGGCCGGACCAGCGACCGCAGGTGCTCGGTCACCACGGCGCCGGAATGGCACAGATCGAGGATTAGCAGAACGGCCGGATCGGCGTTGCCGTCCGTGTCTTGGTTCTCCGCCATGTTGACCCAACGGGCCAGTTCCTCGGTGAGGTGGCCGTCCCCGCCCACCACCTGGATGCCGTGACCGTTGCGGGTCGGTGCTCCGTGCGTGAGGAGATGAATGACGGTGAAGTCGGCCTCGCTGCTGACGGCCCGAGTCAGGGCGTCGCCCAGCGCGTCGGCAGTGGACGCGGGGTCGTGATCGGGCTCCAGGAGGACATAGGCGTAATCCTTCTCCAGTGTCCTACTCACCCGTCGCGCGTGTGGTGCCGCGTAGGTGAGTTGTTGCCACTGCGGGAGTGAGTCGTCGGCGGGGTCCGCGGCGGGTCCTTCGATGCCCACGACCAACGCCTGACGCCGCATGTCGTATCCCCCCACCCTTGCGAAATCCCCTGGGTTTCCGATGCATTGTGCCAGTCGACGGCCGTTCCGAGCCGGGCTTCAGTAACGGCGGGTCATGTCGGCGAGCGGGTCAGAGCGGATTGAGCCCTGTTGAACGGCCGGCAGACGAGCCGCTCGAAGGGCTGGCTGCCGATGGTTCGCTTGGACTGGTCCGGCCGTCACGTGAACCCTCGTCATGCGCATCACGCGCTACCGATATTGGTGAAGGCGCGGAACCAGTCTTGAGAAGGCGCAGGCTGAGCGAGCAGGTATGAACGTCGTGGCGTACCTGGTGCACGCGGCGACGCGGCAGAGGCGACGAGCGATGCCATAGAGGAGCAGTTCGTTATCCGACCTCGACCGACCAGCCGGCGGCGGCCGGGAGCGTCACGGTGAACACCGTCGTGCCCGGCTCGCCGCCGAGCCCGATGGTGCCGCCGTGCGCCCGCACCAGCGACCCGGCGACGGCGAGCCCGAGCCCGCTGCCGCCCCGGTCGCGGCTGCGGGCCTTGTCGACGCGGTAGAAGCGGTCGAAGATCCGTTCCCGGTCGGCGGCCGGGACGCCCGGCCCCGTGTCCGCGACGGCCACCGTCACGCGGTCGTCCGCCGCCGCGACCGTGACCGCCACCTTCGTGCCCGGCGGGGTGTGCACGGCCGCGTTGGTCAGCAGGTTGTCGAGCACCTGCCGGATGCGTTGCGGGTCCATGCGCAGCTTCACCGCCGCCGGTCCGGCCGTCACCGTCAGCGGATGCTCCGGGTGACCGGCGCGGAAGGCGTCGGCCGCCTGCCGCACCAGCTCCGTCAGGTCCGCGTCCTCCCACCGCAGCGGCGCCTCCACCTCGGCCGCGTCCAGCCGGGCGAGCAGCAGCAGGTCGTCGAGGAGCACGCCCATCCGGGCCGCCTCTGCGCGCAGCCGGGCCAGGTGCCGCTCCCGTTCCCCGGGCTCGTTGGCCGCCGCGTACTGGAACAGGTCGGCGTAGCCCCGCACCGACATCAGCGGGGTGCGCAGCTCGTGCGAGGCGTCCGCGACGAACCGGCGCAGCCGCTGCTCGGCCTCGGCCCGTACCGCGAGCGCGTCGTCGATGTGCTCCAGCATCGTGTTGAACGCCGTCCGCAGCTCCGCCACCTCCTGCCCGCCGTCCCGCCCGTCCACCCTGAGCGGCAGCCGGGCGGCGGACTCGCTCAGGTCGTGCGAGGCGATGCCGTGCGCCGTGCTCGCCATGTCGCTCAGCGGCTTCAGCCCGCGCCGCAGCATCCGCCGCCCGGACACCACCAGCGCCAGCAGCACCAGACCGAAGGCGATCACCTGCACCGTGATCAGCTGCTCCACGGTGTCCTCGACGTCCCCCATGGGAGCGGCGCTCACCAGCACCACCCCGGGCTCCACCTCGCAGGCGCGCAGCAGGTAGGGGCCGTGTCCGTCGATCCGCACGGTGCGGGTGATGTCTTCGTCCGAGCGGGCCATGGTCTGCGCGAGGGCGGTGAGCGCGCGGCTGTCCGCCGGCACCTCGGCGGGCGTGCGCAGGTCCGCCGAGCCGCCGGAGACGTCGTACACGGCGGTGTACCAGCCGTAGTACGGCTTGCGCCGCACCGTGCCGTGCGCCGCCGCGTCCTTGGACTGCACGACCTGCACCAGCTTCATCTGGTCGGCGAGCTGCCGCTCCAGGTAGTCCCGCATGTACGCGGTCAGCACGGTGCCGACCACGGCGAACACCACCAGCGACAGCACGCCCAGGCCCAGCGCCAGCCGGGTCCCGAGCCGCAGCCCCCGGTAGGCCCGCCACCAGCGCCGTATCACCGGGCCGGGACGTATCACCGGGCCGCCTGCCGGATCACGTAGCCGAAGCCCCGCACGGTCCGGATCAGCGGCTCGGTACCGTCGGAACCGGGAGCGGCGTCGTCCAGCTTGCGGCGCAGGCGGCTGACGACCAGCTCCACGACGTTGGACCGGCCGCCGAAGCCGTACTCCCACACGTGGTCGAGGATCTGCGCCTTGGTGAGCACGGTCGGCGACTTGCGCATCAGATAGCGCAGCACCTCGTACTCGGTCGGCGTCAGCGACAGCCGCCGCTCGCCCCGGCGCACCTCACGGGTGTCCTCGTCCATCGTCAGGTCCGCCACCCGCAGCACCGACCGCTGGAAGTCCGGCCCGGCACTGCGCCGCAGCACGGTCCGCAGCCGGGCCATCAGCTCCTCCACCGCGAACGGCTTGACCAGGTAGTCGTCACCGCCCCGGGTCAGCCCCGCCACCCGGTCGGCCACCCCGTCGCGCGCGGTGAGGAACACCACCGGCACCATCGTGCCCGAGCGCCGCAGCCCGTCCAGCACGCCGAAGCCGTCGACGTCCGGCAGCATCAGGTCCAGCACCACGATGTCCGGCCGGAAGTCACCGGCCAGTCGCAGCGCCTGCTCGCCGGAGTTCGCGGTGACCGCCTCCCAGCCCTCGTAACGGGCGACCGTGGCCACGAGATCGGCGATGGGCGGGTCGTCGTCCACCACGAGCAGTCGTACTTTTTCCACCCGCTCATACTGCGCCACCGGCCGCCCGCGACCCATACCGCGAAGACGCCCACCGCCTGATCGACAAGTACTTGAAAGTCGCCCGACAGGAAAACGACAGGTCGGCCGGGTGCAGCAGCTTTCTGCCGTGACCACCGGCTGGACCGCGGGGAAGTGGCACGGGGCAGTGCGGAGTTGCGGGGGGTGCTCGACCTCTGCGAGGAGTACCGGGTCGCCACCGGCGGCGCCTTCGACGTCCGGCTCCCGGACCGGCGCATGGACGGGCGACCGGACTGCTCGGCGTGACCGTCGTGGCGCCGACCCTCACGGAGGCGGACGCGGTCGCGACGGCGGCGTTCGCCATGGGCGCGGAGGGCGTCGGGTGGGCCGCCGCGCGGGACGGCTGCGAGGTGTTCGCGGTGGACGCCGGGCGGCGGGTGCTGCGTACGGCTGGACTGCCTCTCGCGGGGTAGGGGAGGGGCCTCACACGGTCGCCACGGTTCCGTGACACCGGACGTCTAGACTCTCCCGGCAACGAACCGTAGCGACCTGGCCAGAACTTCCCGCCCACCCGAAGGGTATTCGGCGTTTTGATACGGATGGACTCAGTCACCAAGCGGTACCCGGACGGCACCGTGGCGGTCGACCGGTTGTCGCTGGAGATACCCGACCGCTCGATCACGGTCCTCGTCGGACCGTCGGGCTGCGGCAAGACGACGACCCTGCGGATGATCAACAGGATGGTCGAGCCCACCGAGGGCACCATCTCCCTCGACGGCGCCGACCTCCAGCGGCAGCCGGTCACCACGCTGCGCCGGTCGATGGGGTACGTCATCCAGAACGCCGGTCTCTTCCAGCACCGGACGATCCTCGACAACATCGCCACCGTCCCCCGCATGATCGGCTGGGGCAGGCAGAAGTCCCGGGAGCGGGCGGCCGAGCTGATGGAGCGGGTGGGGCTCGACGCGTCCCTCGCCAAGCGGTACCCGTACCAGCTCTCCGGCGGCCAGCAGCAGCGGGTCGGCGTGGCGCGGGCGCTCGCCGCCGACCCGCCCGTGCTCCTCATGGACGAACCGTTCTCCGCCGTCGACCCCGTGGTCCGCAAGGGTCTCCAGGACGAACTCCTGCGCATCCAGGACGAGCTGGGCAAGACCATCGTCTTCGTCACCCACGACATCGACGAGGCCATCAAGCTCGGCACCGTGGTCGCGGTGATGCGCACCGGCGGGCGGCTCGCCCAGTTCGCACCGCCCGCCGAGCTGCTGTCGAATCCGGCGGACGACTTCGTCGAGGACTTCCTCGGCGCCGACCGGGGCATCCGGCGGCTGTCCTTCTTCACCTCCGAGGGCCTGGAACTGACGGCGGGCCCGGTCGTGCGCGTGGACGCGACGGCCGAACAGCTCGCCGTGCCCGACGCCCCGTACCTGCTGGTGACCGACGCGGAGGGCCGCCCGCTGGGCTGGGCCGAGCCGACGGACCTGACCGCCGGCGACATCGCGGCCGAGCGGCTGCTGCCGTACGGGCGGCCCTTCGTGCCCGGCACCGACTCGTTGCGGGCCGCCCTGGACTGCGCGGTGCTCTCGCCCACCGGCTGGGCGGTCGCCGTGGACTCCGACGGGCGGGTGACCGGCGTCGCCTCCCAGCAGACCATCGGCGAGGCGATCCGCACCGCCCACGGCGCGGCGTCGGACGGCGACGCACCGGCCGCGGGCGTGGGGCGTGCCGATGTCACGAAGGCCGCCCCGTGAACGGCTTCTTCGACATCCCGAGCGATCTCGACAACACCTACTTCGGCCTGATCGGCCTGCACCTGCGCGAGGCGCTGCTGCCGGTCCTCGCCGGGCTGCTGGCCGCGCTGCCCATCGCCCAGCTGTGCGTGCGGTTCCGCTGGCTGTACCCGCCCGTGCTCGGCGTGACCACCGTGTTCTACGCCATCCCGTCGCTGGCGGTCTTCGTCGTCCTCATCGACTACACCGGCCAGACCGAGCTGACGGTGATGATCCCGCTGGCCGTCTACAGTCTCGTGGTACTCGTCCCGGCCATCGTCGACGGCGTGCGGTCGGTGCCCGAGGAGACCCTGGCCGCGTCGACCGCCATGGGCTTCGGGCCCGTACGGCGCTACCTCCAGGTGCAGTTGCCGATCGCCGTGCCCGCGATCCTCGCCGGGCTGCGGGTGGCCGTGTCCGCCAGCATCTCCCTGGTCAGCGTCGGTGCCCTCATCGGCAACCAGGGCGCCCTCGGCAACCTGCTCGCGGACGCCCAGAAGTACGGCCGTCCCGAACTGGCGGTCAACTCCGTCCTCACCACCGCCGTACTGGCGATCCTGTGCGACGCGGCCCTCGTCCTGGTCCGCAACCTGCTGACGCCGTGGATGCCGCGCGGCAAGAGCGGTGGGCGCCGCCCGAAGAAGGCCGCCGCGCGGCCCGAGTCCCAGGAGGCGGCCGCCCGGTGAACGTCCTCAACTTCGTCAACGCCTTCTTCAGCGACGGCGCCCACTGGCACGGCTACGACGGCATTCCACAACGCCTGCTGGAGCACGTCCAGTACACGCTGATGGCGCTCGGCATCGCCGCCGCGATCGGGCTGCCCGTCGGGCTGCTGACCGGGCACACCGGACGCGGCGGCAACGCCGTCGCCTTCGTCGCCACCGCCGCCCGCGCGCTGCCCAGCTTCGGCCTGCTGGTGCTCATCGCCGTCTCCGTGGGCATCGGCCTGCTGCCGGTGATGATCCCGCTGGTCGTGCTCGCGATCCCACCGATCCTGGTGACCACCTACGAGGCGGTCCGCTCCGTCGACCCCGCCCCGGTGGACGCCGCACGGGGCATGGGCATGCACGAGTCGGGCATCCTCTTCCGGGTCGAACTGCCCGTCGCCCTGCCGCTGGTGCTCAGCGGGCTGCGCTCGGCCGCCATCCAGGTCGTGTCGACGGCCACCATCGCCGCGTACGTCAGTCTCGGCGGGATCGGCCGGTACATCATCGACGGCCTCTACCAGCGCGACTACGAGAAGGTGGTCGGCGGCGCGACCCTGGTCGCCCTGCTGGCACTGGTCACGCTCGCGGCGTTCTGGGCGGTGGGGCGGCTGGCGGTGTCGCCGGGGGTGCGCAGGCGCTGACCCCCTCGGACACCTGTCGGACACCCATGGGGAACAAACCGTAACCAGGCCGTTCTTGACTGACCTGTGAATGGCTCGTTTGGATCGACGGATGACTTCTACCGCGAAGAGCAGCAGGTCCAGGACGAGGCACACCGGCGCGGCGGCCGTCGCGCTCACCGCCGCTGCGGCGCTGCTCGCGGGCTGTTCCTCCTCCGACGACACCTCCGACAACCCCCTGGCCGGGGAGAAGGCGGAGGCCGGCACCGTCGTCGTCGGCTCGAACAACTTCGCCGAGAGCACCCTGCTCGCCGACATCTACGGCGAGGCGCTCAAGGCCAAGGGCCTCAAGGTCACCTACAAGCACAACATCGGCAGCCGGGAGACGACGTACGGCCTGATGAAGAACGGCTCGGTCACCGTGCTGCCCGAGTACAACGGCGCGCTGCTCGCCTACCTCGACCCGGAGGCCGAGCAGAAGTCCACCGAGGCGGTCAACGAGGCGGTGAAGGCCAAGCTCGACAAGAAGCTGACGCTGCTGGAGTCCTCGCCGGCCCAGAACAAGGACTCGGTCAGCGTCAACGCCGAGACCGCGAAGAAGCACGGCCTCACCGCCGAGTCGACCCTCGCCGACCTCAAGGACATAGCGCCGGACCTGGTCATCGGCGGCTCGCCCGAGTTCCAGACCCGGCAGCAGGGGCTCAAGGGCCTGGAGTCCGTGTACGGACTGAAGTTCAAGTCCTTCAAGGCGCTCGACGCGGGCGGCCCGCTGACCCAGTCGGCGCTGACCAAGAACACCGTGCAGGCGGCGGACATCTTCACCACCGACCCGACCATCATCAAGGAGAAGTTCGTCGTCCTGAAGGACCCGGAGAACCTCTTCGGCTACGCGAACGTCACCCCGCTCGTCCACAAGGAAGGCCTGTCCCAGGAGGGCGTCGACACGCTGAACGCGGTCTCCGCCAAGCTGGACACCGAAACCCTCCTCGACCTGGACGCCCAGGTGCAGCTGGACAAGAAGGACCCGCTGGACGTCGCCAAGGCGTGGCTGGAGTCCGCCGGTCTGAGCTGACCGCCGTACGCCCCGTCACGACGCCGCGGCCTCGGCCGCGGCGTCGATCAGCTGGTCGACCAGGGCGATGAGGACGTCCCGGCTGGAGGCCCGTTCCCGCGCGTCGCACAGCAGCACCTTCACGTGCTCCGGCAGCGCCAGCGCCTCCCGGATCTCCTCGGCCGGATACGGATGCCGCCCGTGGAAGCCGTTCACGCCGACGACGAACGGAATGCCGCGCCGCTCGAAGAAGTCGACGGCGGCGAAGCTCGACTCGGGCCTGCGGACGTCGACCAGCACCACCGCGCCCAGCGCCCCGATCGCCAGGTCGTTCCACATGAACCAGAACCGCTGCTGACCGGGCGTGCCGAACAGGTACAGCACCAGCTCCCGGCCGATGGTGATCCGTCCGAAGTCCAGGGCGACCGTCGTGGCCCGCTTCTCCTCGATTCCGGCGAGGTCGTCGACGTCCAGCCCCGCCGCGGTCAGCGGCTCCTCGGTGCGCAGCGGGGCGATCTCGCTCACCGAGCCGACCATGGTGGTCTTCCCGACGCCGAAGCCGCCGGCGATCAGGATCTTCACCGCCTCGGGCGCGGCCGGGGCGGAGGCGGGTGCCGTGGGCGCCTCGGCGGCGCCGTCAGAGCCGGCCAAGGCCGTCCCTCACTTTCTGCAGCAGGTCCAGGTCCGGGGTGGCGCGGTCGACCGGGTGCGGTGGCCGGGCGGTGATCCGGCCGGCCTCCAGCAGGTCCGAGAGCAGGATGACGACCACGCTCACCGGCAGGTCGAGGCGGGCCGCGATCTCCGCCACGGCGAGCGGCTCGGCGCACAGCCTGAGGATCCGCCGGTGTTCGGGCTGCGGCCGTGCGGCACGGGCGGGCTGCGGGTCGGCGGCGGTCACCGTCGTGATGAGCGTGAAGTCGGCGCGGCTGGGCCGGGTCCGGCCGCCGGTCAGTGTGAACGGCCGTACGAGCCGGCCCCCGGCGTCGCCTCCGGTCACGTCACTCGCCGGGGCCGGCGGTGGCCCGAGGTGCCGCGCTCAGGTGCTCGCCGATCTTTTTCACCAGCATGTTCATCTGGTACGCCACCACGCCCACGTCGGCGCCCGGACCGGTCAGCACGACCAGGTGGGCGCCGGGTCCCGCCGAGGTGAGTATCAGGTAGCTGTTGGCCATCTCGATGAGCGCCTGCCGCACCGGGCCGCCGCGGAAGTCCATGCTGACGCCCTTGCTGAGGCTCATCAGACCCGACGCGGTCGCCGCCAGCCGCTCGGCGTCGTCGCGCAGGAAGCCGGTGGACTTGCTGACGACCAGCCCGTCCTCGGAGAGCACCACGGCCTGGTTCACGTCGGCGACCCGCTCCACGAGTCCGGTGAGCAGCTGGTCCAGCTCGCTGTGCGTGGCGGGGGAGGGTCGGGTCATGGCGTGTCCTTCGTCGGCGGTCGTCGGTCGGCGTTCGGGGTCGAGGTGGAGGGGGTGGAGGAGAGGACCCGTGCGTCGGGGTCGGAGTCGGAGTCGGCGTCGGCGTCGGTGACCGTCCCGGCGTCCGTGTCCTCGGCCTGGGCCCGGAGGGTGCCGCGCTGGAAGCCGGCGAGGGACGAGGCGGCGCGCTCGGCGGTGAAGTCGGCGTACGCGTCGGACTCGGCGTCCGGACCGTCCTGGCCGGTGCCGGGGGCGTCGTCGCGCAGCTCGGCGGCCAGGCTGGTCTGCGGCACCCGGCGGGGCAGCGGCGCCAGTCCGTTCCGATCGGCGGAGGCCGCTTGGGCCTGGGCCGGGGTGGGGGCGCCGGAACGGCTCACGGGTGCGATCCGGGCCGGTCGTGCGGGCTGGACGGACCGTTTCGCCGGGGCGGCGGGCGCCGGGGCAGGCCCGAAGGCGTCGTCCCCGCCGGCTCCGTCGGCCGGGTCACGCACCACGATGTCGTGCGGGACCAGCACGATCGCCGTGGTCCCGCCGTACGGCGAGGGGCGCAGCGTGACGGTGATGCCGTGCCGGTGCGCCAGCCGGGCGACGACGAACATGCCGAGTCTCAGGTCGTCGGCGAGCGCGACGACGTCGAACTGCGGCACCACCGCCAACTGGGCGTTGAACGAGGCGTAGTCCTCCTCCGACAGCCCGAGCCCGCGGTCCTCGATCTCGACGGCCAGCCCCTTGGCGACCAGCGCGGCCCGCACCCCGACCGGGTGGGGAGCGGGGGAGTAGGCGGTCGCGTTGTCGATCAGCTCGGCGAGCAGGTGGATCACGTCGGCCACCGCGGGCGGCGCGAGCGCCACCTCCTCCTCGGTGTGCAGCTCCACCCGCTGGTACTGGGCGACCTCGCCGACGGCGCTGCGCATGACGTCGACCAGCGAGACGGGCTCGCGCCAGGTGCGCCGGGGCTGCTCACCGGCGATGATGACCAGGTTCTCCTCGTAGCGGCGCAACTGGCTCGCCGTCGAGTCCAGTTCGTACAGGCCCTTCAGGATCTCCGGGTCGGTGTGCTCGCGTTCCAGTGCGTCCAGCCTGCCGAGTTGCATGTTGACGAGGTTCTGGCTCTGCCGGGCGATGCCGAGGATCACCTTCTGGAAGCCGCGCCGGGTGTCGGCGAGTTCGACGGCCGTGTGTACGGCGGTGCGCTGCGCGGTGTTGAACGCCTGGGCCACCTGCCCGAGCTCGTCGCGGCCGTAGTCCAGCGGCGGGGTAGCCGACTCCACGTCGACCTTCTCGCCCCGCTCCAGCCGGGCCACCACGTCCGGCAGCCGCTCCTCGGCCAGGCTCAGGGTCGCCAGCCGCAGCCCGCGCAGCCGCCGGGACAGCGAGCGGGTGATGCGCCAGGACATGCCGACGCACAGCAGCAGGGCGACCAGGCCGCCCGCGCTCAGGGCCGCCGCCTTGATCAGCAGCCCTTGCGCGTTCTCGGCACTGCGGTCGAGCAGTCCGCCGGTCTGCTGCCGGATCAGCTCCGCGTACTGGTCGGACACCTTCGCCAGCGCCCCGGTCCACCGCCGCTGCGCGTCCGGCAGGTCGATCCGGTCGCCCTCGCCCGCCGCGCGGGCCGCCAGCACCTGGTCCTCGACGGACTCCAGGGTCTGCCACTCGGGGCTCGTGAGGATGCGCTCGGTCTGCGTCTTGGCATCGCCGCTCAGGGAGGGGACGACCTGGTCCCGCACGAGCCAGCGCCGGGTGTGGACGAGCTGGGCGAACTGCGCCCACTCCTCCTCGTCCATCCGGCCGGACGGCCAGGACAGCGTGAGCCGGGCGTCCTCCTGGGACATCAGCTCGGCCGCGTGCTCCAGGGCGACCAGTGGCCCGGCCTGCGAGGTGAGGTCGCCGTCGTCGACCTGCGACAGTTCCTGGAAGGCGTGGATCTGTTCGTCGATGATCGAGGTGTACTGGCCGAGCGCCTGCTCGGGGGTGATGTCGTCGGGGTGGTCCACCTGGTTGCGGTAGTACTCGAGGCTGCCCACCGAGCCGAGTACCGAGTACATCCGGTCCGAGACCCGGTCGGGCGCGCGCTCGATCGCGTCGGACTGGCCGACGAGCTGGGCGACCGCCGCGTCCGTCCGCTCGCGCTGGGCGTCCAGGGCGGCCCGGGAGCCGCCCGGGCCGGCCAGCCAGGCCGCCGACAGGCTGCGCTCCTGTTGCAGTGCGAGGGTCGCCTCGGTGCCCATGGCGCCGGTGGAGCGGCTCAGCTCCGTCTGCGCGCGCAGCCGCAGGCCCTCCGAGAACATCTGGATCGTGGTCACCCCCCACACGGCGGCGAGGGTGACGCCGGGGACCAGGGCGAGGAGGATCAGGGAGAGACGTATGGAGCCGAGGCGGCGCCGGGCACCCTTCCGTGCAGACATCGTCGTCCTAGGCGATCAGTGGGGGAGGCTGGCGGGGGTACGGGGAGCGTGCCCGCGGGGTGCGGTCACCGGGTGCCGCCCGCGGCGAACCCGGCGACCGCGTCGGCGTTGGTCCGGGTCACGAACGCCGGGCCGGTCAGCACCGGTGCCACTGAGCCGCCGCTGACGTTGCCGTTGGTGCGGTACAGCCAGAGCGCGTCCACCGCGAGGTAGCCCTGAAGGTAGGGCTGCTGGTCCACGGCGAACTGCACGTCCCCGCGCTTGACCGCGGCGACCAGCTCCTCGTCCAGGTCGAAGGTGGCGACGTGCGCGTCGCTGCCCGCCTCGTCGACCGCCTCGACGGCCCTCAGCGCGAACGCCGCGCCGTTCATGACGACTTCGTCGATGCTGGAGTCCTGCCGCAGCCGGGCGGTGACGGCGGCGCCCACCGCCTTCATGTCGGTCCCCTCGACGTAGAGCATCTCGGTCTCGCCCTCGAAGGTCTTCTTCACGCCGGCGCAGCGCGCCTCCAGGGCGACGTTGCCCCGCTCGTGGATGACGCAGAGGGCGTGCTTCGCCTTGAGGTCGTTCAGCTTGTCGCCGACGGCACGGCCCGCGACGCTCTCGTCCTGGCCGAAGTACCCGAGGAGCCCCGTGGAACGCCAGGCGTCCATGCCGGAGTTGAGGCCGACCACCGGGATGCCGGCCTTGCGGGCCTCGGCGACCGGCCCCTTCATCGCCTGCGGCTTGGCCAGGGTGACGGCGATGCCGTCCACCTTGTCGCGGACCGCGTCCCGCACCAGGTCGGCCTGGTCGGCGGCGTCGGCGTCCCCCGCGTACGTCAGGTCGAAGCCGTCCTTGGCGGCCGCGGCCTCGGCGCCCTTGCGCACCCGGTCCCAGAAGGCGTCGCCCTCGCCACCGTGGGTGACCATGACGACCTTCGTCCGGTCGCCGCCGGGTCCGCCCGCCGCGTCCGGGGCCGAGCCGTCCCCGTCCCTGCCGGGTGCGGAGCAGCCGGCCGCGAGCAGGCAGGCCGCCGCGACGAGGGCCGCGGTGCGGACACGTCCGGGGGAGGAGGCGGACGGAGAAGTTGTACTCATGGGGGGTGCGGCACCTCGCTGTACGGCCGAGCAGGAGGAACGGAGCGAGGACGGGACCGGAGCCGCGGGGTCAGTGCGCCAACCGGGTGAATCTCGCCTGGCCGGAGCAAACCGTGAGTGAGCGCCGGTAGTCAAGTGACCGGCGACCAGGTGTGAGTTGTCGGTGCCGCATCGTGATGAACGGGGCCGGTGGGCCCGTGCGCAGGCGTCGCGGTGGTCCGGAGCCCGCGTCGCGGTACCGGCGAGGCCGGGGGCTTCGTAGTCGCGTCGGGCTGCTCCTGGGCCGCGTCGGCAGCTGCCTGGTCCCCGGTCTGCGTCAACTGAACCGCCCCGGCCGGGCCCCCGGACCACGGGGCCGCAGGCCGGCTGATCTGACGGTGAGTTATCGTGTACAGGGGGTTAAGACAGGCGGCACGGCCTGTTGAGTTCCAGCCCAGGAGAGTTCAGCCGATGGCGAGGCAGCTACGCGCCGAGCAGACCCGCGCGACGATTCTCGGGGCCGCCGCCGACCTGTTCGACCGTCAGGGCTACGAATCGACCAGCCTGAGCGAGATCGTCGCCCACGCCGGTGTCACCAAGGGGGCCCTGTACTTCCACTTCGCGGCGAAGGAGGACCTCGCCCACGCGATCATGGAGCTGCAGTCCAGGACCTCGCGCGCGCTGGCGAGGGAGCTGGACGGCCGGGGCTACACCTCGCTGGAGGCGCTGATGCGCCTCACGTTCGGCATGGCCCGGCTGTGCGAGGAGGGCCCGGTCCTGCGCGCCGGGCTGCGGCTCGCCACCGGTGGAGTGCCGGTACGGCCGCCGCTGCCGCACCCCTTCACCGAGTGGCGGGAGATAGCCTCGTCCCGCCTGCTGGACGCCGTCCGGCAGTCCGACGTGCACCCCGACATCGACGTCGACTCCGTCGCCCACACCCTCGTCTGCTCCATCGTCGGCACCCGCCTCGTGAGCGGCACCCTCGAACCGGACGCGCGCCAGCCGCGCCGCCTGGCCGGCATGTGGTACCTCATCATCCGGGGCATGGTCCCGGTCACCCGACGCGCGCGCTACCTCACCCTGGCCGCCCGCCTGGAACGCGAGACCTACGCGGCCTGACCGGCGGGGGCGGAAAGAGGACGCCGGCGGGAACGCCTGCCGGGGGAGCGCCGGTTTCGCCGCTCGCGCGGGGGCGCGCGATACGGTGAGGCGCATGCCCGACACCCCCGCCGAGTCCGCCCCCGTCATCCGTGGTGACGAGCCCGGTTCCTTCCCGCACGGTGTGCTGGCCGAGCGGCACCCGGCCATCATCAGGCAGGTCCGCGAGGCGTTCCCCTACGGCCCCGGACAGCGGCGCGCCCTCGACGCGCTGCTCGCGAGCTGCGCCGACGGCGTCATCGAGCCGCTGCCCGCCGGGGCCGAGGCCCGCGACCACGACCGCTGGGCCGGCTGGGGCATGGGCGAGTACGCCGGCCGCTCCTGGTTCGACGTGCCCTGGCTGTGGGCCGAGAGCCACTTCTACCGCAGGCTCCTCGACGCCGTCGGCTACTTCGACCCCGGTCCCTGGCAGGGCATCGACCCCTTCCGGCCCGCCAAGCTCGCCGAGCTCGACGCCCCCGAGACCGACGAGGAACTGGCCGCGCTCGACGGCCTCGACGCGCTGTCCGCCGACGAGCGGGACCGCGCGCTGCTGCACGGCTCGCTCTGGGGCAACCGCGCGGACCTCGGCTTCCGCCTCTCCGAGAGAGGTACCGGCGCCGAGGACGAGGCGGCGGCACTCGTCGCCGACGACAGCGACGTGCTCTGGTCCCTGCTCCCGGCGACCGGCAGCGGCACCGGCGCCCGCGGCCCGGCCACCCTCTGCCTCGTCGCCGACAACGCCGGCCGGGAACTCGTCCCCGACCTGCTCCTCGTCGCGCACCTCCTGGCCGAGGGCCGCGTCGACCGGGCGGTCCTGCACGTCAAGCCGTACCCGTACTACGTCTCCGACGCCACCCACGCCGACGTGCTCGACGCGCTGCGGCGGCTCGTCGCGGCCGGCGGCGCGGCGGCCGCGTACGGTGACCGGCTGTGGGCCGCGCTGGCCGACGGCCGCGTCACCGTCCGCGCCCACCCCTTCTCCTGCGCGCCCCTGCCGTACTCCGACGCGCCCGCCGACCTGCGCGAGGAGTTCGCCGCGGCCACGGTCACCGTGCTCAAGGGCGACCTGAACTACCGTCGCCTGGTGGGCGACCGCCGGTGGCCGGCGACCACCCCCTTCGCGGACGTCACCTCGTACTTCCCGGGCCCGGTCGCCGCGCTGCGCACCCTGAAGTCGGACGTGATCACGGGCCTGACCGCGCAGACCGAGGAGGCCCTCGACGCGAGCGCCGAGCGGCGCTGGCGGACGAGCGGAACGCACGCGCTGATCCAGGTCAGGCCCTGAGAGCCACGGGCGGAAGTTCCCACTCCGCCCTGATTCACGCGATGGTGTGATCATGTCCCTCCGGGCGGATGCGTCCACCGGGCCCTGGGTAGTGCCGGGCCATGACGCAACAGCCCTTCGAACTCCCGCACTTCTACCTGCCGCATCCCGCGCGGCTGAACCCGCATCTCGACGAGGCCCGAGCCCACTCGACGACGTGGGCGCGCGAGATGGGCATGCTGGAGGGCTCCGGGGTCTGGGACCGGGCCGACCTCGACGCACACGACTACGGCCTGCTCTGCGCCTACACCCACCCCGACTGCGACGGGCCGGCGCTCTCCCTGATCACCGACTGGTACGTGTGGGTCTTCTTCTTCGACGACCACTTCCTGGAGAAGTTCAAACGCAGCCAGGACCGCGTCCGCGGCAAGGCCCACCTGGACCGGCTCCCCCTGTTCATGCCCCTCGACCTGGACACCGCGATGCCCGAGCCGGAGAACCCGGTCGAGGCCGGCCTCGCCGACCTGTGGAGGCGCACGGTGCCGGCCATGTCGGCAAACTGGCGCCGCCGCTTCGCCGTCGCCACCGAACACCTGCTCAACGAGTCCCTGTGGGAGCTGTCCAACATCAACGAGGGGCGGATCGCCAACCCCGTCGAGTACATCGAGATGCGCCGCAAGGTCGGCGGCGCCCCCTGGTCGGCCGGGCTCGTGGAGTACGCCACCGCCGAGGTGCCCGCCGCCGTCGCGGGCACCAGGCCGCTCAGGGTGCTGATGGAGACCTTCTCCGACGCCGTGCACCTGCGCAACGACCTCTTCTCCTACCAGCGGGAGGTCGAGGACGAGGGCGAGCTGAGCAACGGTGTGCTGGTGCTCGAGACCTTCTTCGACTGCACCACCCAGGAGGCCGCCGAGCTGGTCAACGACGTGCTCACCTCCCGGCTGCACCAGTTCGAGCACACCGCGTTCACCGAGGTGCCCGCCGTCGCCCTGGAGAACGGGCTGACCCCCGCCGAGGCCGCCGCCGTCGGGGCGTACGCGAAGGGTCTCCAGGACTGGCAGTCCGGCGGCCACGAATGGCACATGCGCTCCAGCCGGTACATGAACGAGGGCGCCCGGCCCGGCACCCCCTGGGAGGCGCTCACCGGCCCCGGCACCTCCGCCGCGGACGTCGGCGCGCTGCTCGCCCGGGCCGCCTCGGAGCGGGGCCGCGCCTATACGCACGTGCCCTACCAGAAGGTCGGCCCGTCGGTCATCCCCGACATCCGCATGCCGTTCCCGCTGGAGCTGAGCCCCGCCCTGGACGGCGCCCGGCGGCACCTGTCCGAGTGGTCGCAGGCGATGGGCATCCTCAGTGAGGGCGTCTGGGACGAGGACAAGCTCGCGAGTTGCGACCTCCCGCTGTGTGCCGCGGGCCTCGACCCGGACGCCACCCAGGAGCAGCTGGACCTCGCCTCCGACTGGCTCGCCTTCGGCACCTACGGCGACGACTACTACCCGCTGGTCTACGGCCACCGGCGCGACCTGGCCGCCGCCCGGCTGACCACCGCCCGCCTGTCCGCCTGCATGCCGCTCGACGGCGAGCCGGTCCCACCGCCGGCCAACGCCATGGAACGCTCCCTGATCGACCTGTGGGCCCGCACGACGTCCGGCATGACGTCCGAGGAGCGCCGCCCCCTGAAGGCGGCCGTCGACACGATGACCGAGGCCTGGGTGTGGGAGCTCGCCAACCAGATCCACAACCGCGTCCCCGACCCGGTGGACTACCTGGAGATGCGGCGCGCCACCTTCGGCTCCGACCTGACCCTCGGCCTGTGCCGCGCCGGACACGGACCGGCCGTCCCGCCCGACGTCTACCGCAGCGGGCCCGTGCGCTCCCTGGAGAACGCGGCGATCGACTACGCCTGCCTGCTCAACGACGTCTTCTCGTACCAGAAGGAGATCGAGTACGAGGGCGAGATCCACAACGCGGTCCTGGTCGTGCAGAACTTCTTCGGCGTCGACTACCCGGCCGCCCTCCGTGTCGTCCAGGACCTGATGAACCAGCGCATGCGGCAGTTCGAGCACGTGACCGTCCACGAACTGCCGGTCGTCTACGACGACTTCCAACTGACCGACGAGGCACGGGAGATCATGCGGGGCTATGTGACCGACCTGCAGAACTGGATGGCGGGCATCCTCAACTGGCACCGCAACGTCCCGCGCTACAAGGCCGAGTACCTGGCCGGCCGCACCCACGGCTTCCTCCCGGACCGCGTACCCGCCGTGCCCGTCCCCAGGAGCAGCCCCGTCCTGACCCTCTGACCACCGGTCAGTCTCACTCTTTCGTGGCTCGTCACGCGCTGGTGCGCCGGGTAGATCACCTGCCGGAGGCGAACCATGGAACAGACAGCGTTGCGACCCAAGCCGATGCCCGGTCAGGAACAGGGGGCCGGCACCACGCCCGACGGCGACCGGCCTCAGCCCGGCGGACACCGGCGCCGGAGGCGGCTCACCACCCTGCTGCTCGGGGTGCTGGCCGCCGCCGTCCTGCTCCTGGCCGGCGTGGGGCTCGGCACGATGGGCGCCACGGTGATCGGCATGAGCAAACTCGCCGAACTGCAACGGCAGGCGGGCGCGCCGGGACCGGGAGCACAGAAGCCCTCGGGGAGCCGGGCCGCCCCGGTGCATCCGTCGGCCGGCGCGTCCCCGTCCGCCTCCCCGTCCCCGGCCCGGGCCGCCGCGACCCTCGGTGTGGAGGCCGTGGACGACGAGAAGCCGGGCGCGCTGGTCGTCGGCGTCCACGTGCCCGGCCCCGGGTACGCGGCCGGGCTGGTCAGGGGCGACGTGCTCCTCGCGTTCGGTGAGACCCGCGTCGACTCGGCGGCCGACCTCGCCGAGGCCGTGGCCGGTGCCCGGCCGGGCAAGGCGGTCAAGGTCACGGTCCGCCACGAGAGCGGCGGCTACCAGCAGTTGACGGCCGTACCGGGCGTCGTCACCTGACCCCGCGTCGTCACGTGACCGTACGGAAGTGGCTGGTGAGCCGCCCGGTGTCGTCCAGTACGTGGTAGGCCAGCCCGACCGGAGCGTCCCGGTCCGCGATCTGTTCCCCCTCCCAGGGCAACCGCAGGGTCCACGTCACCCCGGGCCCGACCATCAGGGGCCGTCCCGCGAACACCGTGGCGGCGGGCGTGTGGGCGTGACCCGTGATCAGGCCGGCCACCTCGGGGCGGCGTTCCATCAGCGCCGCGAGACGCTCGGGACGGCGCAGGGGGTAGGAGTCGGGCAGGGGGTGGTGCAGGGGCGCGGGCGGGTGGTGGAAGGCGAGGACGACCGGGCGGTCGCCGCCGAGCCCGTCGAGGGCGGACTCGATCCAGCCGTATGTCTCCTCGTCCAGTTCCCCCTCGTCGCTGCCCGGGACACTCGAGTCGCACATCAGCACCGCACCACCGTCGAAGACGTGCGCGCCGTTGACCGGACCGTCGGCGGCGGGCCGGCCCAGCAGGGCCTTGCGGTAGGGCGCGCGGCTGTCGTGGTTGCCGGGGCAGGTGAGCACGGGAAACGGCGCGTCGCCGTCCCGCAGCCCGAGGATGCGGGCGGCCTCCTCGTACTCCGCCTCGGTGCCGTGGTCCGCGATGTCCCCGGTCACGAGCAGGGCGTCCACCCGCCCGGGCAGTTCCCACAGCCGGTCGCGCACCCGCTCGGCGCGCGCGGTGGCCCGGGCGCTCCCGTCCAGGTGCAGGTCGCTGATGTGCGCGAGTACGAGCACGGTTCCGGCCTCCTAGGGGCGCTCGAACGCCGAGCCCCGTAGACGTCACTGACGCATCTAATGCTTAGGTGGAATCTAACCATTAAGCATGACGGCTGATCAATGGCAATCGGCTCGCGCCGCCCCCTCGCGGCGGGCAGGATGCTGCTCGTAGTCCCTTCGCCCACGTTGCCCAGGAGGCCCGGATGACCGGCAGCGCGCCCGCTGCTTCCTTCACCGCCGACGACTACCGGGCCCGCATGGAGCGCGCCGCGCGGGCGGCCGCCGACGCCGGGCTGGCCGGGCTGCTGGTGGCACCGGGGCCGGACCTCGTATGGCTCACCGGCTACGCCCCCACCGCGGCCACCGAACGGCTCACCCTGCTCGTCCTGGCGCCCGGCCGCGATCCCGTCCTCGTCGTGCCGACGCTGGAGGCCCCCGACGCCGAGAAGGCCGTCGGAGCGCCCGCCCTGACCCTGCGTGACTGGACCGACGGCAAGGACCCCTACGCCGCCACCGCGGCCCTCCTCGACGGCTCCGGCCGGTTCGGCATCAGCGACAATGCCTGGGCGATGCACCTGCTGGCCCTCCAGCGGGCGCTGCCCGGCACCTCGTACGCCTCCCTCACCGAGGCGCTGCCCATGCTGCGCGCCGTCAAGGACGCGGCCGAGCTGGAACTCCTGACGGCGGCGGGCGCGGCCGCGGACGCCGCCTTCGAGGAGATCCGGAAGGTGCGCTTCGGCGGGCGCCGCGAGTCCGACGTCGCCGCCGACCTCGCGGACCTGCTGCGGCGGTTCGGCCACTCCCAGGTCGACTTCACCATCGTCGCCTCCGGCCCGAACGGCGCCAACCCGCACCACGAGGTCGGCGACCGCGTCATCGACGACGGTGACATGGTCGTCCTCGACTTCGGCGGCCTGAAGGACGGCTACGGCTCCGACACCTCCCGTACCGTCCACGTGGGCGAGCCCACCGACGAGGAGCGCCGGGTGCACGACCTCGTCCGCGAGGCCCAGGAGGCAGGTTTCCGGGCGGTGCGGCCCGGCGTCGCCTGCCAGGAGGTCGACCGGGCCGCCCGCGCGGTCATCGCCGACGGCGGGTACGGCGAGTACTTCATCCACCGCACCGGGCACGGCATCGGCGTCACCACGCACGAGCCGCCGTACATGATCGAGGGCGAGGAGCAGCCCCTGGTACCCGGCATGTGCTTCTCCGTCGAGCCCGGCGTCTACCTCCCCGGCCGGTTCGGGGTACGCATCGAGGACATCGTCACGGTCACCGGGGACGGCGGCCGGCGCCTCAACGACACCACCCGGGAGCTGGTCGTGGTGGAGTGAACGTAGACGACAGACCCTGAACGCCCCGGCAGACCCGGAAGACGACGGCGCGACCATGACCCAGGCACCGACACCCACCGCGGACACCGTCCGCCGACTGGTCCGTTCCCTGCTGGGCGAGAGCGCGGAGACCGACGTCCGGCCCGCCGCGTCCGGCACCGAGCCCGCCACCTGGTGGGTCGGCACCCGGCACGTGCTGCGCCTGGCGCCCGACCGCGAGGCCGCCCTGCGGCAGCGGCGCGAACTGCGGCTGCGGGAGCTGGTCCGGCCCCACCTCTCCGTCACCGTGCCTACCAGCGTGGCGCACGGCGAGTGGGCGCCGGGGCTGACCTACACGCTGGACGCCAAGGTGCCCGGCGGGTCCGGTGAGGAGCACGAGGTGTCGGCGCCGGGCGAGGCGGACCTCGCCGCGCTGCTCACCGGCCTGCGCGAGGTGCCGGTCCGCCAGGCCGAGACGATCGGTGTGCCCCGGGCCGCCCCGCGCTCGCTGGAGGCCCTGCGGGAGTCCGCCGAGCGGGCCGGCCGGCACCTCGCCGAGGCCGACGAGTTCGACCCCGCGCGGCCGGAGCGGCTCACCCGCGCGGCGACGGTCCAGCTCGGCGTCCAGCCCGGGGCGGCGCCGGTCCTCGTGCACCACGGGCTGGCCGGCGAACACCTCGTCGTCGGCGCCGACGGCCGGGTGCGCGGTGTCCTCGGCTGGGCCGACGCGGCACTCGGCGACCCGGCCGAGGACATCGCCGCCCTCGCGCGCTCGGTCGGCTCGCCCGCCGCCGTCCGTGCCGCCACCCTCGCCGGCTACGGAGCCCGGCCTTGCCTGCGCGGCCTGTGGCTGGCCCGCTGCGACGCCCTCGTCCACCTGGCCGACGCCCTCGCCGGTCGCCCGTCCGCACCGGCGCCCCTGCCCGTGCTGCGGACCCGGCTGCGCCGCGCCTGGGAGCCCATCCTCCTGGAACGGGTGACGGAGCTGCGCGAGGACGGCACGGACGACGGCACGCCGACCTGAGCACGCCCCGTGCCGCCGCCCGGCCCACGAGCCGCCCCCGGCGACCGCCGGGGCCATTCCGTCGCCCCGCGCGCGGCGGCCTGCCACTCCGTACGACTTCCGCGCGTCCGATGAGGGCGCGGTGCCGCCCGGCCCCCGCGCCGCCGCCCCGGCCGCCTGGTGTCCGGCACGGTCATCACTCCGTCACTCCGCCGCCGGCGTCACTCAGGCGCCTCGCGCGGCGGCCTGCCGCTCGGGTAGGCGTTCCGTGCGCGTCCGGTGACGACGCGGCGCCCGGCCCGCGCTCCGGCGTGTGCGGCCCGCCGCCCCGGCCGCCTGGTGTCCGGCACGGTCATCACTCCGTCACTCCGTCGCCGGCGTCACTCAGGCGCCTCGCGCGGCGGCCTGCCGCTCGGGTAGGCGTTCCGTGCGCGTCCGGTGACGGCGCGGCGCCCGGCCCGCGCTCCGGCGTGTGCGGCCCGCCGCCCCAGCGGCCTGGTGCCCGGCACGGTCACCACTCCGTCACTCCCGCACGGGCACTACTCCGCCACTCCCGCACGGACACCACACCGTCACTCCCGCGCGGACATCCCCCGTTCTCCCGCACGTACGGCGTCCCGTCACTCCTGGACGAGCACCACGCTCGACTCCCCCGGCACCCGCAGCACCCCGTCCGCCCCCGGCGGCTGAACCGGCTCCCACGCGGCGAGCACCCGCGCGGGCCGGCCGCCCAGCGGAATCGCCGCCGGCTCGGTGCCGAGGTTGACGACCACCCGGATGTCACCGCGCCGGAAGGCCAGCCAGCGAGCCTGGACGTCGTACGCCACCCTGGTGTCGGCGAGGTCGGGGTCGGTCAGGTCCGGCTGCCCGCCGCGCAGGGCGATCAGCCGCCGGTACCAGTCCAGTACGCGCGCGTGCGGTTCGCGTTCCCGCTCGGACCAGTCGAGGCAGGAGCGCTCGCGCGTCGCCGGGTCCTGCGGGTCGGGCACGTCCTCCGCCTTCCAGCCGTGCGCGGCGAACTCCCGCCGCCTGCCGCCCCGCACCGCCTCGGCGAGCTCCGGGTCGGTGTGGTCGGTGAAGAACTGCCACGGAGTGCCCGCCGCCCACTCCTCGCCCATGAACAGCATCGGCGTGAACGGCGCCGTCAGGGTCAGCGTGGCCGCGCAGGCGGCCAGGCCGGGGGAGACCAGCGAGGCCAGACGGTCGCCCTGGGCGCGGTTCCCCACCTGGTCGTGGGTCTGGCTGTAGCCGGTCAGCCGGTGCGCGGCGACCCTGGCCCGGTCCAGCGGGCGTCCGTGGCCGCGGCCCCGGAAGCTGGAGAAGGTGCCGTCGTGGAAGTAGCCACGGGTCAGCGTCTTGGCGAGCGCCGCGAGCGGATCGCGCGCGAAGTCGGCGTAGTAGCCCTGCGACTCCCCGGTCAGGGCGGTGTGCAGGGCATGGTGGAAGTCGTCGTTCCACTGTGCGTGCACACCGAGACCGCCCTCCGCGCGCGGAGTGATGATCCGCGGGTCGTTGAGGTCGGACTCGGCGATGAGGAACAGCGGGCGCTCCAGGTCGGCGGCGAGGCCGTCCACCGCCGTCGACAGCTCCTCCAGGAAGTGGCACGCGCGCGTGTCGGCCAGGGCGTGCACCGCGTCCAGGCGCAGCCCGTCGATCCGGTAGTCCCGCAGCCAGGCCAGCGCGCTCTCGACGAGATACGCCCGCACCTCGTCCGAACCGGGGGCGTCCAGATTGACGGCGACGCCCCAGGGCGTGTGGTGGGTGTCGGTGAAGTACGGGCCGAAGGCGGGCAGGTAGTTGCCGGAGGGGCCCAGGTGGTTGTGCACCACGTCCAGGACCACGCCCAGGCCCAGTTCGTGAGCCCGGTCGACGAACCGTTTCAGCGCCTCGGGCCCGCCGTACGGCTCGTGCACCGCCCACAGCGAGACACCCTCGTACCCCCAGCCGTGCCGGCCCGGGAACGGGCACAGCGGCATCAACTCCACGTGGGTGACGCCCAGCGCGGCCAGGTGGTCGAGCCGTCCCGCGGCCGCGTCCAGCGTGCCCTCGCGCGTGTACGTGCCCACGTGCAGCTCGTACAGGACGGCGCCGGGCAGCGGGCGCCCGGCCCACTCGGTGCGCCACGCGTACCTCCCGTGGTCGACGACCGCGCTGAGCCCGTCCGGCCCGTCCGGCTGCCTGCGCGAGCGCGGGTCCGGCAGCACCGGGCCCTCGTCGACCGCGAAGCCGTACCGCGAGCCGTCCCGCGCCCCGGCCTCGGCACACCACCACCCCGGCCGCTCCCCGTCGCGCTCCAACGCGCGCGTGACGCCGTCGCACTCCAGCGTCACCCGGCCGGCCTCCGGTGCCCACACCTCGAACTGCACGGACGGTTCCCCTTCGTCTGCTCACCGTGATGTAGCCCGTCCATCGTGCTGCAAAAGCGATCTCCGCGCTGGCGAAAACCCCCGTTCGCGGCCGGTGTCGTGGTGCACGTGACGGTGGCCGGGGCGCACCCGCGCGCGGGGCCGCCGTTCCCCGTTTTCTGGACACTCCGCCCCGGCTGACCGACAATCACCTGCGTGACGTCGTCCTTCGAGTTCAACACGTACCCCGCGCGGTTGTCCGACGCGGAGCGCGACAAGGCGCTGCGGGTGCTCCGGGACGGCGTCGCGATGGGGCGCCTGTCGCACGACACGTTCATCCGCAGGATGGAACTGGCGCTCGCCGCCCGCCGCCCGGACGAGCTGGCCGTGCTCACCGCCGACCTGCACTCCGAGGGCCGGATGGCGCGGCTGGTGTTCGGCACCGTCGAGGCGGTGTCCGGATTCGGTGTACGGCTGCGCAGGGCCTGGCAGGCCGAGCGGCTGCCCAAGCTGCTG
Organism: Streptomyces sp. AC602_WCS936; assembly: GCF_019049125.1. Classification (NCBI taxonomy): domain Bacteria; kingdom Bacillati; phylum Actinomycetota; class Actinomycetes; order Kitasatosporales; family Streptomycetaceae; genus Streptomyces; species Streptomyces sp. AC602_WCS936. Next base: position 32,561 of record NZ_JAGMUF010000031.1, read on the forward strand.
CTGCCGCACCCCGGCGCCGGTCATCCGCTGCGCATAGGGCGCGACCCGGCGAACGGGCTGCGGCTGACCCACGAGACGGTCTCCCGGGTGCACGCCGAACTGAGCCGCCAGGGCGGCATGTGGGTGCTGCGCGACCTCGGCTCCACCAACGGCACCACGGTCAACGGGCGGCGGGTCATCGGCGCGGCCGTCGTCCGCGAGGGCGACCAGATCGGTTTCGGGCAGATGGCCTTCCGTCTCGCGGTCGACTGAGCGCGACGGGGACACGAAGCCCAGCTCTGGCCTGGGCTTCACTCGGTGTCGTGCGTGCCGATGGCGTGATCCGCAGGACAAATCCCTTTGCTTTTCACGGTGTTGACGTACCCACCAACTCGTGACTGACTGTGCGTACACCGCGCACGCCAGGTGAACCGACGGCCCGCATCGTGGAGGTGTGCCCTGCCGCCCCTCCTGCGCTATCCGACCGTGGACGAGCTGGGCGCCCGGGCCGCCGCACTCGTCGCCCGCCACCCCCGGCACGCCCGGCTGCGCCGCGTCGGCACCTCCCGCGCGGGCACCCCGCTGCTGCTGCTCTCCGTCGGCCACGGCAGCCGCCAGACCCTCGTGGTCGCCGGACCGCACGCCAACGAACCCGTGGGCGGCGCCACCGTCCTGCGGCTCGCCGAACGGGCCCTGGCCGACCCCCGGCTCACCGAGGGCGCCGACGCCACCTGGAACCTGCTGCTGTGCGCCGACCCGGACGGCCTGCGGCGCAACGAGGGCTGGCTGTCCGGCCCGTACACCCTGGGCCGCTACGCCCGGAACTTCTTCCGCCCCGGCTTCCTGGAACAGCCCGAGTGGCTGCCCGACGGTCCCGACCACTCGACGCTGCCGGAGACCCGCGCGCTGCTCGCCCTCCAGGATGAACTACGGCCCTTCCTCCAGTGCTCCCTGCACGGTGTCGACGTCGGCGGCGGCTTCGTCGAGGTGACCCACGACCTGCCGGGCCTCGCCCAGCGCATCGCCCACACCGCGGCCCGGCTCGGCGTCCCCCGCGAACTGGGCGCCTACGACACCCTGTACTGGCCCGACCTCGGCCCCGCCGTCTACCGCATCCCGCCGCCCCGCCGCGGCGACTTCACCGCGGCCATCACCGAGGCCGCCGTCGAGTCGACGTGGTGCCACCCGCAGCGGTACGGCACCGTCACCGCGGTCGTCGAGGCGCCCATGTGGGGCGTGGCCGCGGTGGCGGACGACGCGCCCCCCGCCGACCGGGACGCCGTGCTCCGCGCGGTGAGCCGCACCCTGCGGCACGACACCCTGCGCCTGCAACGCGTCCTCGCGCGCGTCCGGCCCCACGTCGCCACCGACCCGGACGCGGCCCACCTCCTCGCACCGGTCGACGACTACCTGCTGGTCTGCCCCAGGCTCGCGGACGCCTGGGACCCCGACACGGACGACGGAACGGGCCGCTCCCTGCCTCCCATGAACAACGCCCACCTGGTCGCCCTGCGCCTGGCCGGACGGCGCCTGTCCCTGCGGACGGCGGGCCTGCTGCACCAGCTGGTGACCCGTACGGGCGGCGACCCCGCGGGTGTCCTGCCCGAGGTGAACCGGCTCGTCGACGAGGGCTGCGCCGACTACCGCGACGGCTGCGCGGCCCGCTGGATCCCGGTCGCGCGCCAGGCGGAGTTCCAGACACGGATCGTCCTCGCCGCGTTCGAACTGGCCGGCCGCCGGCGCCCCACCGCGGGCTCCCGTTCGGGTGAGCCGGGCTGGGGTTCCGAGGCGGCCGTGCCGATGCACCAGGAATGACACACACCCTCACGACCGGTGCCGCCCGGGCCGCCCTCCTGACGGCCGCGGGCCTCCTCCTCACCTGCGTGACCCCCGCCCAGGCCGCCGCCCAGCGGGCACCGGCCACCGACTGGCTCCTGCTCACCGTCACCCGGGAAGACGCCCGGCCGGGCATCCGGCCCGCCGCCCCGGCAGGTGCCCGGCCCGGTGCCGCACGCCGCGCCCTGCTGCTGTGCGATCCGCCCCGGGGCCACGTCCGCGCGGAGCGTGCCTGCGCGGAACTCGACGCGGCGCACGGCCGCATCGCGGACATCCCCGCGCGCGAGACCCACTGCCCGATGATCCACGCCCCGGTGACGGCCCAGGCGCGCGGCCAGTGGCGGGGACAGCCGGTGGAGTACGCGCGGACCTTCCCCAACGCGTGCGTGATGGCGGCGCGGACGGGGTCGGTCTTCGCCTGGGACACGCAGGACTGAGCGGCGGCACGGCGGCACGGCGGACCGGTGTGCCGTGGTCGCCGGGCGCCGCGTCACTGCTGGTGCAGCCCCCGGCCCGCCAGGGTCAGGAACGCCTCACCCACCGCCTCCGACAGCGTGGGGTGGGCGTGGACGTGCCGGGCCACGTCGGCGGGCTCGGCCTCCCAGCCGACGATCAGCTGGCTCTCGGCGATCATCTCCGACACGTGCGGGCCGACCAGATGCACGCCGAGCACCCGGCCGCCCCCGGCCTCGGCGACGACCTTCACCATCCCGCCCTGACCGTGCACCATTCCCTTGGCGACGGCCGTGAGCGGCATGACGTTGACGGTCACCTCGTACCCGCGCGCGCGTGCCTCCGCCTCGCCCAGGCCCACGGCGGCGGTCTGCGGCGCCGAGTACGTCACCCGTGGCACGGCCGCGTAGTCGACGGGCGCGGACGGCACGCCCGCCAGCGTCTCGGCCACCAGCAGGCCCTCCGCGAACGACGCGTGGGCCAGCCCGAGCGACGGCGGCGGCAGCAGGTCGCCGACGACGTGGACGCCGGGGACGGCGGTCTCCAGCCGGTCCCAGTCCGCAGGTACGACGAAGCCCCGCTGGTCGGTGTCCAGGCCCGCGGCGGCCAGGTCCAGCCCGTCGGTGACCGGCGCCCGACCCACGGCCACCAGGAGCCGTTCCGCCTCGACGGCGAGGGTCTCGCCCCGGGCCGTGCGGACGTGCGCGCGGACGCCGTCGTCGAGCACCTCGGCGTCGAGCAGGCGGGAACCCACCCGTACGTCCACGCCGCGCTTCTTCAGACCGCGCGTCAGATGGCGGCTGACGTCCGCGTCCTCCAGCGGCACGATCCGGTCGGCGGCCTCGACGAGGGTCACCCGCGCGCCCATCGAGCGGTGGAACGAGGCGTACTCGACGCCGATCGCGCCGCCGCCCAGGACCAGCACGGACGCCGGCAGCCCGGGGGCGAACAGGGCGTCGTCGCTCGTCACCACGCGCCGCCCGTCGGGGGCGAGCCCGGGGAGCGTGCGCGGGCGTGAGCCGGTCGCCAGCACGATGCCCCGGCGCGCGGTGAGGTCCCCCGCGCCGTGGACCCGTACGGTCCGGGCGCCGGTCAGCCGGGCGTCGCCCCGCACCACCCGCACGCCCGCGTGGGCGAGGTGCGCCTCCACGCCCTTGTGGTTCCGGTTCACGATGTCGTCGCGGGTGGCGACCAGGGCAGGCCAGTCGACGCCGTCCAGGCTCGCCTTCACGCCCCAGCGCTCACGCGCCTCGGCGACGCCGTCGACCAGTTCGGCGGCGTGCAGCATGGCCTTGCTCGGGATGCAGCCGCGGTGCAGACAGGTCCCGCCGACCTTGTCGCGTTCGACGAGGGCGACGTCGAGACCCAGGGCCGCGGCACGCAGGGCGGTGCTGTAACCGCCGGTGCCGCCGCCGATGACGATCACGTCGTGTGTGTTCATGCCCTCAGCGTCCGCCCGTCCCTTGCCATGAGTCCAAGGCAATGTTCTTGTGGGTTCGATGCAGGACCTTCATGACAAGGTCCGTCAACGGACTGCGACTTGGGGGGCGGGCATGAGCCTGCGGCAGATGGAGTACTTCCTGACCGTCGTCGACGAGGCCTCCTTCACCCGCGCGGCCGAGGCCCTGCACGTCACGCAGTCCGCGCTCTCCCACCAGATCAAGGCCCTGGAGCGGTCGGTCGGCGGCGACCTGCTGGAACGTCTGCCGCGCGGGGTGCGCCTGACCCCGATGGGCCGTGCCTTCCGCCCGCACGCCGAACTCGCCGTCCGCAGCGCCGTCCAGGCCCGCCGCGCGGCGCGCGCCGCCGCCGGGGCCGAGGGCGGGGAACTGCACGTCGCCGCCGTGCACTCGGTGGCCGTCGGCATCCTGCCCGACGTCTTCGCCCGCTGGCGCGCCGCGCACCCCGGCGTGCTGCTGCACCTCCACGAGTACGCGACGACCGAGGCGCTGGAGGAGGAGGTCGAGCGTGGCACCGCGGATCTCGCCGTCGGTCCGGCACCCCACGACTGGCCCGGCACCGTCGTCACGGTCGGCGAGGAGGAGATCGTCCTCGTCGTGCCCTTCGACGACCGCTTCGCGGGCCGTACGTCGGTCACGCTGCCCGAACTCGCCGACCGGCCCTGGGTGCGGTGCGCCATGGAGCCCGTCATCGAGGGCCAACGCTTCCTCGACTGGGCCTGCGGACGCGCCGGCTTCCGGCCGTACACCGCCGTCTACACCGAGCACACGTCGACGGCCGTACGGATGGCCGCCGCCGGCGTCGGGGTCTGTACGGCACCTTCGCACATCGTGAGCGGGGCGGTCGGCGAGGACTGCGTGGTCCTGACGCCCGACCCGCCCTGGAGGCGCGCCCTCACCGTCTTCTCCCGCGTCCCGCCCACCGGCGCCGCCGAGGCCTTCGTCGACCTGCTCCGCACATCCTGCCCGACCGCCCCGGCCCCCACGACGGCACTCCCGCCCCACGTCTGCGACGGCACCGCCGCCACAGCACTCACCTGACGCCGACTGCCGCGCGGGGTGGCTCGCCGCCCATGCCCCGGCGTTCGGACGCCGGGCCGACCGAGGAGGGGCAGGAGGCGCGCGAAGCGACTCACGCGCCCGCCGACGGGTCTTCGGTTCCCTCCGGGCCGGGGGTGGTTCCGCCCTCCCGGCGTTGGGCGGGGCGGCCCCGAGTGCGTGTGGGGCTCGCCGCTCGGGTTTCGGCGTTCGCGCGCCGCGCGCCGGGCAGACCGAGAAGGAGCAGGGGCGCGGGAGGGAGCCGCTCCCGTGCCACGCCGGGCGGTTCTCGGTTCCCTCCGGGGCCGGGCGCGGGTCGCTGTTCGGGTGGCGGCGAACGGTCCGTGAGAGGGACGTGCGGTGCCGGTCCGGTCTCTCACGCCGGGCGGGGCAGCTCAGGGGAGTCGTGCCGGCGGCCCACCGCTCAGTCCCCGACCCCGTCCGCCGCCCCCACCCGCTCCAGCAGGGCCACCGGCACCTCCGCGAAGAGCTCCGCCACGCGCGCGTGCCCGGTGAACTCCCGTCCGAGGGTCAGCGCGTCGGCCCACCGGCCCGGCGGCAGCGGGAGGGTCGTGTCGCGCCAGCCGCCCGCCTCCGTCAGCCGCAGCGACAACCAGGTCACGGCCGTCAGGACGACACCGGAGCGGACGAAGGCCACGCAGTGCGCCGCCGAGGGGCCCTCGGCGGCCAGCGGATCGTACGTCGCCGCGTCGCCGAAGGCGTCGGGCCGTCGCGCGCGGAGAGCCAGCGCCGCCCGGGTCAACGCGGTCTTGCCGAGCCCGTCGTCCTCGACGGGCCCGGCGGACGGGAAGTCCACGGTCCGTCGGTTGTCCGGGTCGACCAGGGCGAGGTACTCCCGCTCGGTCCCCTGGTAGAGGTCCGGCACCCCCGGCATCGTCAGGTGGGTCAGGGCCGTGCCGAGGACGTTGGCGCGGATGTGCGGTTCCAGGTCGGCGCGCAGGGCGGTCACCCGCTCGCCCGGCGCCCCGCACGGGCCCGCCGCCACGAACCGGGCCACCGCCTCCTCGTACGGCGGCTCCTGCTCCGTCCAGCTGGTGTACATCCCCGCCTCGCGCACATGCTTCAGCAGCGCCTCCCGCACCCGCTCGCCGTCCGCCGGCCCCAGCCCGAACACCGTCTGCCAGGCCGCCCACGCCAGCTGCGCGTCCGGCACGCCGTCACCCGTCCGGGTGACCTCGGTGAGGGCGTCCGCCCACCGCCCCGGGCACTGAGTGAGGACCGTGAGCGCGGCCCGCACGTCGGCGCTGCGTTTCGTGTCGTGGGTCGACACGACCGTGCCCGTCGCGGGCCAGTCGCGCTGCACGCGCGCGCAGTAGGCGTGGAACTCTTCCGGGGACAGGGCGGGACGGCCCGGGTTCCCGCCCACCTCGGTGGCCGACAGCAGCGGCACGTACCGGTAGAACGCCGTGTCCTCCACCGACTTCGCCCGCAGCGCCGACGCCGTCTGCGCGAACCGGGACCGGAACTCCACGTGCTCGGGACCGTCCCCGTACCGCCCGAGCACCAGGCCCCGTACGACGTCCACCGCCCCGGCCTCCTCGGGCACCGCGAAGGCGTGCCGTGCCTCGGCCGCCGCCGCCTCGGTGACGACGGACGCCGCGTCCGCCGACGCGTACGGCCGGTACACCTCCAGCCGCACCAGCAGCTCCCGCAGCGCCGTCCGCAGCGCCCACGGCGCCCGGTCGCGCAGCGCGGGCTCCGGCGAGGCGACGCACAGCCGGTGCGCCACCCGGGTCAGCCGGTCCATCTCGGTGGCCAGCTCGTGCGTGAGCACCTTGTACGCCGCCCGCCGCACCGTCGCCGCCCAGTCCCCGCCCCGGTCCGTCTGCGGGGCCGCGAACCTGCGGTACTGGCCGAGGAGCTCGCCGTACCCCGCCGGGTCCGTGAAGAGCCCGTCCACGTGCCGCAGGGCGTCGTACCCGGTGGTGCCCGCGACGGGCCAGGCGGCCGGCAGCCGCTCCCCGTCCGCCAGGATCTTCTCCACGACCGTCCACCGGCCGCCGCTCGCCCCGTGCAGCCGTGCGAGGTACGTGTCGGGGTCGGCGAGGCCGTCGGGGTGGTCGATCCGCAGCCCGTCGATCACGCCCTCGTGCAGCAGCCGCAGCACCGTGGCGTGCGTGGCCTCGAACACCTCCGGGTCCTCCACGCGGACGCCGATCAGCTCCGAGATGCTGAAGAACCGCCGGTAGTTCAGCTCGGTGCGGGCCAGCCGCCACCACACCGGCCGGTACCACTGCGCGTCCAGGAGCTGCGGCAGCGGCAGGTCCGAGGTGCCCTCCCGCAGCGGGAAGGCGTGCTCGTGGTAGCGCAGGACGTCCCCGTCGACCCGCAGGTCCTTCAGCACCTCGCCGACCGGCGCCCCCAGCACCGGCACCAGCAGTTGTCCGCCCTGCGCCTCCCAGTCGATGTCGAACCACCGCGCGTACGGCGACTTCGGGCCCTCGCGCAGCACCTCCCACAGGGCACGGTTGTGCCGGGGCGACATCGCCATGTGGTTCGGCACGATGTCCACCACCAGGCCGAGACCGTGCTCCCGCGCGGTGCGCGCCAGCGCCCGCAGCCCCTCCTCGCCGCCCAGCTCCTCGCGCACGCGCGCGTGGTCCACGACGTCGTAGCCGTGCTGCGAGCCCGGCACCGCCTCCAGGACGGGGGACAGGTGCAGGTGCGACACCCCGAGGGAGGCGAGGTACGGCACGGCCGCCGCCGCGGCCGCGAAGGGGAACGCGGGCTGCAGCTGCAGCCGGTAGGTGGCGGTCGGGGCGGGGGAGGGGGGACGGGAGGACAGCACCGGGTCGGGTCGCTCAGGCGTCATGGAAACCTACGTACCCGCCCCGCCGCCTTTCGTGTCACCGGCCCCCTGCACGGGTGCCCTGCCCGTACCCGCGCGTACTCCGTCTAGACGGGCCGCCGCAGCACCGTCATGCTCCGGTCCACCAGGGTCAGCCGGTCACCGGCCTGCACCTTCACCCCCGTGTCCGAGGGCACCCCGTCCGTCCGCGAGGTGTCGACGACCACCTCCCACTGCCGGCCGTGGTCGACCGGCACCACGAAGTCCAGTGCCTTCGGCGAGGCGTTGAACATCAGCAGGAACGAGTCGTCGGCGATGCGTTCCCCGCGCGCGCCGGGCTCGGAGATCGCGTTGCCGTTCAGGAACACGGTGAGCGCCGACGCCCGCGCGGAGTTCCAGTCCCGCTGGGCCATCTCGCCCCCCTCGGGCGTGAACCAGGCGATGTCCGACAGCTCGTCGTGGGTGCCCTCCACGGGCCGCCCGTGGAAGAAGCGCCGCCTGCGGAAGACCGGGTGGTCCTTGCGCAGCCACACCATCGCGCGGGTGAACCGCAGCAGGTCGGGCTCGTCCTCGGGCCACCGGACCCACGCCAGCTCGTTGTCCTGGCAGTAGGCGTTGTTGTTGCCCTTCTGGGTGCGGGCGAACTCGTCGCCGTGGCTGATCATCGGCACGCCCTGGGAGAGCAGCAGCGTGGCGATGAAGTTCCGCATCTGCCGGGCCCGCAGCTCCAGCACCGCCGGGTCGTCGGTGTCGCCCTCGGCCCCGCAGTTCCACGACCGGTTGTGGCTCTCGCCGTCGCGGTTGTCCTCCCCGTTGGCGTGGTTGCGCTTCTCGTTGTACGACACCATGTCGTGCAGCGTGAAGCCGTCGTGGCAGGTCACGAAGTTGATCGAGGCCAGCGGGCGGCGGCCGTCGTCCTGGTACAGGTCGGAGGAGCCGGTCAGCCGGGACGCGAACTCGGCGAGCGTGCGCGGCTCGCCGCGCCACAGGTCGCGCACCGTGTCCCGGTACTTGCCGTTCCACTCGGTCCACAGCGGCGGGAAGTTGCCCACCTGATAGCCGCCCTCGCCCACGTCCCAGGGCTCGGCGATCAGCTTCACCTGCGAGACCACGGGGTCCTGCTGCACCAGGTCGAAGAACGACGACAGCCGGTCCACCTCGTGGAACTGCCGGGCCAGGGTCGCCGCCAGGTCGAAGCGGAAGCCGTCGACGTGCATCTCGGTGACCCAGTACCGCAACGAGTCCATGATCATCTGGAGTACGTGCGGGGACCGCATGAGCAGCGAGTTCCCGGTCCCCGTGGTGTCCATGTAGTAGCGCGGGTCGTCGGTCAGCCGGTAGTACGAGGGGTTGTCGAGGCCCTTGAAGGACAGCGTGGGGCCCAGGTGGTTGCCCTCGGCGGTGTGGTTGTAGACCACGTCGAGGATCACCTCGATCCCGGCCTCGTGCAGCGCCTTCACCGCCGACTTGAACTCGAGCACCTGCTGACCGCGGTCGCCCCAGGAGGCGTACGCGTTGTGCGGGGCGAAGAAGCCGATCGTGTTGTAGCCCCAGTAGTTGTTCAGGCCCATGTCGACCAGGCGGTGGTCGTTGACGAACTGGTGCACGGGCATCAGCTCCAGCGCGGTCACCCCCAGCTCCGTCAGGTGCTCGATCAGCGCCGGGTGCGCCAGGGCCGCGTAGGTGCCGCGCAGCTCCTCGGGGAGGCCGGGGTGCCGCATGGTCAGGCCCTTGACGTGGGCCTCGTAGAGCACCGTGTGGTGGTACTCCGTCCGGGGCCGCCGGTCGTCGCCCCAGTCGAAGTAGGGATTGACCACGACCGAGCTCATCGTGTGCGGAGCCGAGTCCAGGTCGTTGCGCCGTTCGGGTTCACCGAAGTGGTAGCCGTACACCTCCTCGCCCCACTGGACCGCACCGCTGATCGCACGCGCGTACGGATCGAGGAGCAGTTTGGCGCTGTTGCAGCGCAGCCCGCGCTCCGGGGCGTACGGGCCGTGCACGCGGTAGCCGTACCGCTGCCCCGGCATCACGCCCGGCACGTACGCGTGCCGTACGAACGCGTCGCTCTCCCGCAGCTCGACCGCGGTCTCCGAACCGTCGTCGTGCAGCAAACACAGCTCTACTCGGTCGGCGGCCTCCGTGAAGACCGCGAAGTTCGTGCCGGCGCCGTCGTACGTGGCACCGAGTGGATATGCCTCTCCAGGCCAGACCTGCATGGACACGACTCTTTCAGGTGTGGGGCGCCGGTGCGGACGCCTTGGCTCCGAGTCCTGTGGAAGTCTCCCCGAAAGTGAGGCGACCACCTAGCACGTACGTGCTTCTACCCACCCCCTGGGCTTTCTCGTCGCGTCCCGCGCGGCGGGCGCCCGGGGAAGGGCGCGAGGCATCCTTCCCCGTACCCGGCCACGTCACCGCTATGAATCCGCTCACTCCGCGGTGTCCGGGCGGGCGGAACGTGCTTGTGGATCAACGATGTTGGGAAAACCGGCCCGTCCATCGGGCTGCACCGCGCACCCCTCGCGGAGTACCCTTCCTTGATCGTTGGGACGGGGTCTGACCCGGAGTGCTCCGAGGGAGCGGAAGGCGGTGCGCGGGTGGGCTCGGGAGGGCTGGAGCTACCCCCTGGTGACGACGGCGGTCGGCAGGGGAGCTCCACGGACGTCCCGCCCGGTGCGGTGTCCCTGGCGCGGCCGATGAACGCGGGCGCGATCGGCCCCGAACTGGACTGGGACGCCGAGGCCTGGCACGAGGTGCGCACGCGGGCGCAGCGCGCCGGCCGGGCCTACATCTGGCTCAACCTCGTCGAGCAGCGGCTGCGCGCGGTCGTGGCCGCCGTCCTGCGTCCGGTCTACGAGCCCGTCCACGGAGACGACTGGGTGGTCGCCGCCGCCGGACCCGCCGGACAGGAGTGGGTGCAGCGCGCCGTCGCCGTCCGCGAGGTCAGCCGCCGCAAGGGCTACCTCCTCGACCCCGCCGACGACAACGTCCTCAGCTTCCTCACCCTGCCGCAGCTGCGCGAGCTGATGGTCCAGCACTGGCCCTGCTTCGAGCCGTACCTCGACGAGCGCCGCGACGTGGAACTCGCCCTGGACGAGCTGGAGGTCACCCGCAACGTCGTCTCCCGCAACCGGGCGCTGTCCGAGGCGGTGCTGAGCCAGGCCGAGCGGGCCTCGGCGCGGCTGCTGGAGGTGCTGGGCGCGGGCAGCGACGTGCCCTCCACGCGGCGGCTGCCGGTGGACGCGGTGGAGGACCTGGTCGGCGACCGGTACGCCGACGTGGTCGCCGTGCACTCGGACCGGGTGCGGCTGCTGCGCCAGTTCCCGGCCGAGGACCTCTTCGGCAGCGCACGGCGCGTGGACGCCCTCGGTATCGGCCTCAACCTGCTCGTGCAGAACTTCTCCGGCCGCCGCCTGCTGCGGCTGGCCGAGTCCGGCGGCCGGGTGCGGCTGCTCTTCCTCAACCCGGCCTCCAGCGCCATCAAGCGCCGCGAGCGCGAACTCGGCATCAAGCGGGGCGAGCTGAGCCGGGCCGTGGAGATGAACATCCTGCACATGCGCCGGGTGCGCGCCCGGCTGCGCGACCCCGGCGCCTTCGAGATCCAGGTCTTCGACGAGACGCCCCGCTTCACCGCCTACCTCGTCGACGGGGACGGCGCGGACGGCATCGCGGTCGTGCAGTCCTACCTGCGCCGTACCCGGGGCATGGAGGCGCCGGTGCTCGTGCTGCGCAACGGGCGCAACGGCGGGAAGGTCGTGAAGTCGGACCAGGTGGACGAAGGCGGACTTTTCCCCACCTACCGTGAGGAGTTCGAACTGATGTGGGCGGATTCGCGGCCGGTCTCCTGAAGGCCCGGGTCGGGGCCTGGCGGCGGCACAAGCGGAAGGCGGTCATCCGATTGTCAGTGGCCCGTGCGAGGGTGGAGGCCACTGGGGGAAAGCACCACCAAGAAGGGGGACCGCCCATGGGCTGGCACCGGGAGCTGCTGATCGGCTTCGACCTGGAGACGACGGGCACCGACCCGCGCGAGGCGCGCATCGTCACGGGGGCCGTGATCGAGGTCAGGGGCGGGGAGCCGCTGGGCCGCCGGGAGTGGCTGGCCGACCCCGGCGTGGAGATCCCGGCGGACGCGGTGGCGGTCCACGGCATCAGCACTGAGCGGGCCGCCGCCGAGGGCCGCCCCGCCGACCAGGTCGCCGACGCCATCGCCGGTGTGCTCGCGGCCTACTGGAAGACGGGCGTCCCGGTCGTCGCCTACAACGCGGCCTTCGACCTGAGCCTGCTCTCCGCCGAACTGCGGCGGTACGGCCTGCCGTCTCTGCGCGACCGCCTGGGCGGCATGGACCCGGCCCCGGTCATAGACCCGTACACCATCGACCGTTCCGTCGACCGCTACCGCCGAGGCAAGCGCAACCTCGAAGCGGTCTGCAAGGAGTACGGCGTCCCGCTCGACGCCGCCCACGACGCCACCGCGGACGCCCTCGCCGCCGCCCGGCTGGCCTGCGCGATAGCCGGCCGCCACCCCAAGGTGGCGTCCCTCGGCCCGGCGGACCTGCACCACCGTCAGATCGAGTGGTACGCCGAGTGGGCGGCGGACTTCCAGAGCTTCCTGCGCCGCAAGGGCGACGCCCAGGCCGTGGTGGACGGCAGATGGCCCCTGCGCGAGCCGGCCGGCGAACGGGTCTGACCCGGCGCTCCGGCCCGACCTCGGGCCAGGGCGTCTGAGTCCCGCGCCTGTGACCCGCCCGGGGCAACGGGAGGTGGCCCGGCGCCGTGGCTGCCCTCGGCATGGCGGGTCCGAGCTGGGCATCGTGGCCGCCCTCGGTGCAGCGGGCCCCCGGCCCGGCATCGTGGCCGCCCTCGGGCCAGGCACCCGGCCCCGACCCCAACCCGGCCCCCGCCCCCTCCCCCGAGTCAGAACGGATACCACCGCACCGTCGGATCCCCGTCCCGCAGCGACGCCACCCGGCGTTCGAACTCCGCCAGCGCCTTGGGGTTGCTCGGCGCGTGCTGTGCCACCCACGCGCAGCTGGCCGTCTCGCGGGCGCCGCGCAGCACCGCGCAGCCGTCCCACTCGCGCACGTCCCAGCCGTACGTCGCGGTGAAGGCGTCGTACGCCTCGGCGGGCAGCCCGTAGCGGTCCCGGCTGAGCGCGAGCACCACCAGGTCGTGCTCGCGCAGGTCGGTGGAGAAGGTCTCCAGGTCGACCAGGACGGGCCCGTCGGGACCGACGTGCACGTTGCGGGGCAGCGCGTCGCCGTGGATCGGGCCCGGCGTCAGGTGCGGGGTGAGCGCGGCGGCGGCCGACGCGAAGCCGTCCCGCCGCTCGCGCAGATACGCGGCGTCCGCCGGGTCGATCACGTCGCCCGCGAGCCGCAGCCAGCGCTCCACACCGCCCAGCAGTTCGCGGGGCGGCAGCCCGAAGGAGGGGGAGGGCAGTTCGTGCACCAGCCTGAGCAGCACGGCCACGTCCCGCGGCTCGGCGGGCCGCACCGGGTCGGGCAGCCGCCGCCACACGGTCACCGGGTGCCCGTCGACGACCAGCGCCGTCGGGTCGGCCGCGCGCACCGCCGGCACACCGGCCTCTTCCAGCCATACCGCGACGGCCAGTTCCCGGCGCGCCCGGTCGAGGAGCTCCGCGTCCCGGCCCACCTTGACCGCCAGGTCACCGGCGGCGAACACCGCGTTCTCGCCCAGGGCGAGCAGCCGCGCCTCCCGCGCCGCGCCGGGCAGCACCCCCGCCTCGGCCAGCACCTCCCGCGCCCGTGCCTCGTCCATCGTCGCCTGCCTCCGTGTCCGCCGGGTTCCCGCCATCCGTCCGCCAGTGTCGCATTCGCACAGGTCGGAGCGTGTGCGCGGGCCCTTGACGGGGCACGGCGCCTTCACGACCATGACCAGGCCCGTCCGAGCCGCGCAAAGGGGCTGATTACGTGACATTGGTGACCGAGTCGAGGAGACCGGCGCGCCGCGCGCCAGGCGGGGAGGGGCCGCGGCGCGGCCCGGACCACGGTGCCTGGTTCCTGGTGCTGCCCGCGCTGATCCCCATCCTGGTGCTCAGCGTCGGACCGCTGCTCTACGGCATCCTGCTCGCGTTCACCGACGCCCAGTCCGGCCGGACCGAGCCCACGCAGTGGATCGGCACGCTGAACTTCCAGGACCTGCTGCACGACACCCTGTTCTGGGAGTCGTTCCGCATCGGGCTGCTGTGGGCCGTGGGCGTGACGGTCCCGCAGTTCCTGCTCGCGCTCGGCCTCGCCCTGCTGCTCAACCAGAACCTGCGCATGCGTTGGCTGGCCCGCGCCCTGGCGATCATCCCCTGGGCGATGCCCGAGGTCGTCGTCGGCATCATGTGGCGGCTGGTCTACAACCCGGACGCGGGCATCCTCAACGAGACGCTGCGCGACCTCGGCCTCGGCGACGGCCGGGACTGGCTCAGCGGCCTCGCCACCGCCCTGCCCGCCGTCATCGTCGTCGGGGTCTGGGCCGGCATGCCCCAGACGACGGTCGCCCTGCTCGCCGGACTCCAGAACACCCCCCGCGAACTCCACGAGGCCGCCGCGGTCGACGGCGCCGGGGCCTGGCGCCGCTTCCGCACCGTCACCTGGCCCGCCCTCAGACCGGTCGCCCTCGCCATCACCGCGCTCAACCTCATCTGGAACTTCAACTCCTTCGCCCTGGTCTACGTGCTGACCAACGGCGGCCCCGGCGGCCGGACCCGGCTGCCCATGCTCTTCGCCTACGAGGAGGCGTTCCGCTACGGGCAGTTCGGCTACGCGGCGGCGATGGGCTGCGTCATGGTGGCCGTGATCTCGATCGTCCTGGCCGTCTTCCTCGCCGGCCGGCTCAAGGGCGGACTCAAGGGAGGACCTATGGGAGGTGACGAGGCGTGAGGACCTCGACCCCGGCCCGCGTGGGCCAGTACGCCGCGCTGCTCGCCTACCTCGTCTTCCTGGCCTTCCCCTTCCTCTGGCTGATCTCCACGGCGTTCAAGCCGCCCCAGGAGCTGGGCAGCCTCCACCCCACCTGGATCCCCGAGAACCCCACCCTCGACAACTTCCGGCAGGCCTTCGACGAACAGCCCCTGCTGCGCGCCGCCCTCAACTCCCTGCTCGCCGCGCTGGGCGCCGCCGTGATCGCCGTACTGATCGCGACACCGATGGCGTACGTCATGGCCCGCCACCGCGGCCGGCTCGCGCGGGCGGCCACCGGGTGGGTCGTGGTCAGCCAGGCCTTCCCCTTCGTACTGCTGATCATCCCGCTCTTCCTCGTCCTGAAGAACCTGCGGCTGATCAACAGCGTCCCCGGGCTGGTGATGGTGTACGTCGTGTGGTCGCTGCCGTTCGCGCTGTGGATGCTCGCCGGGTACGTCCGCGCGGTGCCTGCCGAGCTGGAGGAGGCGGCCGCCGTGGACGGCGCCGGGCGGCTGCGCACCCTGGTCTCCGTCACCGCGCCCCTGCTCGCGCCGGGGATCGTGGCGACGGCCCTGTTCGCCTTCATCACCGCGTGGAACGAGTTCTTCTTCGCCCTCGTCCTGCTCAAGACACCGGAGAAACAGACCCTGCCCGTGATCCTCACCCACTTCATCGGCGCCGAGGGCGTCGCCGACCTCGGCCCGCTCGCGGCGGCGGCGTTCCTCGCCACCCTGCCCTCGCTGGTCGTCTTCGCCCTCATCCAGCGGCGGATCACGGGCGGCATGCTCGCCGGGGCGGTGAAGAGCTGATGGCGGCACGCACGAGGATCGCGACCCTGCTGGCCTCCCTCACCCTGCTGCTCGCGGGCTGCTCGGGCGGCGGCGACGGAGCGGACGACGGCCGGATCACCCTGCGCTTCCAGTCCCTGGCCTGGCAGGAGGAGTCCGTCGAGGCCAACAAGGAACTGGTGCGGGAGTGGAACGCCACCCACCCCGACGTACGCGTCGAATACGTCCAGGGCAGCTGGGACAGCGTCCACGACCAGCTCCTCACCTCCTTCGAGGGCGGCGAGGCCCCCGACATCATCCACGACGCCTCCGACGACCTCGCCGACTTCGCCTACGGCGGCTACCTCGCCGACCTGACCGACCTGCTGCCCGAGCGGCTGAAGTCCGGCATCCCGGAGCGCAGCTGGGAGACGGTCACCTTCGGCGACGGGATCTACGGCGTGCCGTTCCTCCAGGAACCGCGCGTACTGATCGCCAACGCGGACCTGCTCGAGGAGTCCGGCGTCCGCGTCCCGACGCCCGAGGACCCCTGGACCTGGGCGGAGTTCCGCCGGGTGACGAAGCGGCTGAGCGGCGACGGGCGGTACGGGGTGGCCTGGCCGCTGAAGGAGCCCGTGTCCGCCACGCTCAACCTGTCCCTGTCCACCGGCGGGCAGCTGTTCCACCGGGGCGCGGACGGCAAGGTCACCGTCCGTTTCGAGAAGGGCGACCAGGTGGTCCCGCGCACCATCCACGACCAGGTCAACACCGACCACAGCGCCTCCCCGACCACCCTCGGCAGCGGCGGCTCCGACACCCTGCCCGGCTTCTTCGCGGGCAAGTACGCGATGGTGCCGCTCGGCTTCTCCTACCGCCAGCAGATCGAACAGCAGGCCCCCGACGGCTTCGACTGGCAGGTGCTGCCCGCCCCGGCGGGAGCCGACGGCCTCACCCAGGGCGTCAGCCCCCAGACCCTGTCCATCGCCGAGGACAGCCCGCACAAGAAGGAGGCCGCCGCCTTCGTCGACTTCCTCCTCCAGCCGGCCAACATGGTGCGCCTGGCCCTCGGCGACTGGATGCTGCCCACCGGCACCCAGGCCCTGAAGGACCCCGCCCTGCACACCCCCGAGCACGGCTGGGCGACCGGCACCGCCCTCGCCCGCCACCTGAGCCCGGCGCCCGCGCAGTCCGTCCGCGGCTATCCCGAGTGGAAGGACAAGGTGGCCACCCCCGCGCTCCAGGAGTACTACAGCGGAGCGATCGGCATGGACGAGCTGCGCGAGCGACTGGAGGAGGACGGCAACCTCGTACTCGCCCGCTACCAGCGCTGACGGCCGCCCCGCGCGAAAATCCGTTGCCCGCCGGGCGCACGCCCGCCTAACGTCGCCTCCGTGGCAGCTTGCAACGCGATCATCAACTCCGGTCTCGGCCGGGGCTGCACGCACTCCATCAGGATGCGTCGTGGCCCCGGAGCCCTGACCGGCCCGGGGTCCCCCCGCCGCTGACGCGCCCGACGCGCGCGGTGGGGCCGTACCTCCGCATCTTCTTCTGCCTTCGTCTTCCGGTCAGGGCCTTCGGCTGCCCTTTCCCCCTTCACGGAAGACAAGGACCGCAGGCCATGGCCCGCCCCACCCAGCATGCCCGCACGCTTTCGCAGCACTTCCTCGCCGACCGCGCGGCGGCCGAGCGCGTCGCCCGACTCGTTTCTCCCGACTGCCGTCCCCCGTCCCTCGTCCTCGAGGTGGGCGCGGGCAAGGGCGCGCTCACCGTGCCGCTCGCCCGCCGCAGCCGGGAGTTGTACGCCTACGAGATCGACACCCGGCTCGTCCCCGGGCTCCGCGCCCGCTTCACGGACACCCCCCACGTCCGCGTCGTCGCCGGTGACTTCCTCGCCGCGCGACCCCCGCGCCCGCCGTTCTCCGTCGCCGGGAACGTGCCGTTCTCCCGCACGGCGGACATCGTCGACTGGTGCCTCACCGCACCCGGCCTCACCGACGCCACACTGATCACGCAGCTGGAGTACGCCCGCAAACGCACCGGCGACTACGGCCGCTGGACCCTGCTGACGGTCCGCACCTGGCCCCGGCACGAATGGCGGCTGGCCGGGAGGGTGAGCCGGTACGGCTTCCGGCCCGCACCCCGCGTCGATGCCGGAATCCTCCGCATCGAACGCCGCCCCACCCCGCTGCTCGCCGGCGGCGCCGCTCACCGGAGCTGGCGGGACCTCGTCGAACTG
The DNA here is from genome assembly GCF_019049125.1 of Streptomyces sp. AC602_WCS936. Classification (NCBI taxonomy): domain Bacteria; kingdom Bacillati; phylum Actinomycetota; class Actinomycetes; order Kitasatosporales; family Streptomycetaceae; genus Streptomyces; species Streptomyces sp. AC602_WCS936. The sequence goes on from NZ_JAGMUF010000031.1 coordinate 50,047, forward strand.
GGCTTCTCCGGAGTCGGCGGATCGCTGCACGCCTCCTTGTGCCGGGCCCATTCCCGGCGCCGGGTGAACGGGGCGTTCCGGGCCGCATGCCTGGATCCGGGCGCGCTCGTGGGCGAGGTGTCACCTCAGCGGTGGCTGCGGCTGCACGCGGAGCTGACGGGATGAACGCAAAAGAGTTGTACGAGACGTCTCGTCTCGCATACGCTGCTCGCATGACCAGTCCCGCTCACATCGCCATGTTCTCCATCGCCGCCCACGGCCACGTGAACCCCAGCCTGGAGGTGATCCGCGAGCTCGTCGCGCGAGGACACCGGGTGACCTACGCGATCCCGCCCGCCTTCGCGGACAAGGTCGCCGAGGCGGGCGCCGAACCGAGGCTGTGGAACAGCACGCTGCCCGGCCCCGACGCCGACCCGGAGGCGTGGGGGACCACGCTGCTGGACAACGTCGAACCGTTCCTGAACGACGCGATCCACGCGCTCCCGCAGCTCGTCGAGGCGTACGAGGGTGACGAGCCGGACCTGATCCTGCACGACATCGCCTCGTACCCGGCCCGCGTCCTCGGCCACCGCTGGGACGTGCCCGTGGTCTCCCTCTCGCCGTGCATGGTCGCCTGGGAGGGGTACGAGAAGGAGGTCGGCGAGCCGATGTGGGAGGAGCCGCTGAAGACCGAACGCGGCCAGGCGTACTACGCCCGCTTCCACGCCTGGCTGGAGGAGAACGGGATCACCATGCACCCGGACCCGTTCGTCGGCCGCCCGGCCCGCTCCCTGGTGCTGATCCCGAAGGCGCTCCAGCCCAACGCCGACCGGGTGGACGAGAAGGCGTACACCTTCGTCGGCGCCTGCCAGGGCGACCGCACCGCCGAGGGGGAGTGGCGGCGTCCCGAGAACGCCGAGAAGGTCGTCCTCGTGTCCCTCGGGTCGGCGTTCACCAAGCAGCCGGCCTTCTACCGGGAGTGCGTCCAGGCCTTCGCCGGGCTGCCCGGCTGGCACGTCGTGCTCCAGATCGGCAGGCACGTCGACCCCGCCGAGCTGGGCGACGTACCGGAGAACGTGGAAGTGTGTTCGTGGGTGCCGCAGTTGGCGGTCCTCCAGCAAGCCGACCTGTTCGTCACCCACGCGGGCGCCGGTGGCAGTCAGGAGGGCCTGGCCACCGCCACGCCGATGATCGCCGTGCCCCAGGCCGCGGACCAGTTCGTCAACGCGGACATGCTCCAGGGGCTCGGCGTGGCCCGGCAGTTCGCCACCGAGGAGGCCACCGAGGAGGCGCTGCGCACCGCCGCCCTCGCCCTGGTCGACGACCCGGAGGTGGCCGGGCGTCTGACGGAGATCCAGACGCAGATGGCACAGGAAGGCGGCACCCGGCGGGCCGCCGACCTGATCGAGGCCGAGCTGGCGGCGGCGAAAGCCTGACCGCACCGGGAGAAGAACACGCCGCGGGCCCGTCGGTTCCCCCGAACCGACGGGCCCGCGGCGTCCTTCCGGACCGCCGGGACTCCGCTCAGACCCCGACCCGCTCGCCCCGCCCACCGCGCTCGTCCGGGGCGTTCACCTCGGCGATCGCCTCGGGCGCCTCGTCGTGGGTGAGGTCCGGGAGGCGGTGCAGCCACTTCGGCAGGTACCAGTTGCGCTCCCCGAGCAGGGACATCACGGCCGGCAGCAGCACACCCCGGATGACCGTCGCGTCGATCAGCACGGCCGCCGCCAGGCCCACGCCCATCTGCTTCATGGACTGCATCGACAGCGTGCCGAAGATGGCGAACACCGCGACCATGATGACGGCGGCACTGGTGACGACCCCGGCCGTGGTGACCACGCCGTGCCGGATCGCGTCCTTGGTGTCGCGCCCCCGCAGCCGCGCCTCGCGGATCCGCGACACCACGAACACGTGGTAGTCCATCGACAGGCCGAACAGGATCACGAAGAGGAACAGCGGCAGCCAGGTGATGATGGCCCCCACACCCTCCGCGCCCACCAGCGACGCGCCCCAGCCGTGCTGAAACACGGCGACCAGGATGCCGTACGCCGCGCCGACCGACAGCAGGTTCAGCACGATCGACGTGAGCGCGATGGTCAGCGACCGGAACGACAGCAGCATCAGCACGAAGGCGAAGATCACCACGAACACGAAGACGGGGAGGACCGATCCCACGAGCTGGTCGTTGAAGTCCTTCGACCCGGCGACCTGACCGGTGATCGGCGCCTCCACCCCCTCGACCTTGCCGAGGGTGGCCGGCCGTACGTCGTCGCGCAGCGTCTCCAGGCTCTCGCCCGCCTCGTCCAGGTCGGAGCCGCCCACCAGCGGGACGTACACCAGTGCGACGTTCCGCTCGTCGTGCACCGTGATGTCGACCGGACCGCGCGAGGCGCCCGAAGCGACGGCCCGCTCACGGAAGCCGTCCAGCGCGGCCCGAACCTCGGGCGCGTTGATGTCGTCGGCCTTCACGACCACCTCGGCCGGGTCCGACCCGCCGGGGAAGGCCTCGTTGACCCGGTCGTACGTCTGCACGATCGGCAGGGAGTCGCCGAACTCCTGGTCCAGCGTGAGGTTCTGCGTCTTCATGCCGAGGGCGGGCGCGGCGACGGCCAGCAGCGCGCCGGCCGCCACGGCGGCGGCGAGCAGCGGCTTGGCGAGCACGCGGTCCAGGACGGCCGTCCAGAACCGGCTGCCCTCCGAAGCACCGTCGCGCCGGCGTCGGCGCAGGAACGGCACGCGGCCCTTCTCCACTCGCTCGCCCAGCAGGGACAGCAGCGCGGGCAGCACCGTCACCGAGCCGACCATGGCGACCGCGACCACCATCAGCGAGGCCAGGCCCATCGCCTCGAACTCGGCGATGCCGGTGAACAGCATGCCCGCCATCGCCACGCACACCGTGACACCGGAGACGACGATCGCCCGGCCGCTGGTGGCGGCGGCGATCCGCAGCGCCGTCCGCGCGTCCCGTCCGGCGGCGCGCTCCTCGCGCTCGCGGCGCAGGTAGAACAGGCAGTAGTCGACGCCGACGGCCAGACCGACCAGCAGCATCACGGAGTTGGCGGTCTCGCTCATCGGCTGGAAGTGGCTCACCAGGGCCATCAGTCCCATGGTCGCGACGATCGCGGTGATCGCCAGGGCCACCGGGACCAGCGCCGCCACCAGCGCCCCGAAGGCGACGAGCAGGATGCCGAGGGCCACCGGCACCGCCGAGTACTCGGCCTTCTTGAAGTCGTCGCCGAACGCGTCGTCGAACGTCTTCATCATGCTGGCGCCGCCGATCTCCTCGATCCGCAGCGACTCGTGCTCATTCTGGACGTCCGCGACGGCCTTCAGCACCGGCTCGACCCGGTCGCCCGCGGTGTCCGACTCGCCCCGCATGTCGAACCGCACCAGCGCGCTGCGGCCGTCCTCGGAGATCGTCTTCGTGTCGTACGGGGAGGTGACGCCCGTGACCTCCCCGGTCTCCTCCACCGCCGCCATCACCGCGGTGACCGCGGCGCGGAACTCGGCGTCCGTCGCCGTGACCGAGCCGTCCTTCGCCTGGACCAGGACGGTCTCACCGGCCGGCTCCTCGATCCCGGCGTCCTCGACGATCCGGGCGGCGGTGTGCGTCTCACCCCCGAGCTGGTCGCTGTCCTTGACGTCGACCCGGCCGGCCGCCGAGCCGAGTCCCATCGCCAGCACGACGAACAGCACCCAGATGCCGACGGCAGCCCATCGGTGCCGGGCGCTCCAGCCGCCGGCCCGGGCGGCCAGCCCCCGCACCCGTATGTCCCCATTCCCCATGACGGGCCTGCCCCCTCCAGAGCGGTGACAGCCCCCTGCCGCCACCTTCCGCTTCGAAGGTAGGGGCCGGATAAAGCCATCTCGTCGTGCTCACCGGTGACCTCCGGCGGCGCCGGCTCATCCCTCCGTATCGCCGTCCTCACCGCTGAGGAGGACACAGGCCCCTTACAACAATGTTGTTGAATAAGTCACAGGCGCGTGTAGTGGTTGAACCACGGACACCTCATCGGCGAGAGTGGCGCGCACGTCCGCCCGGCGCGCGGACTCGGCCGTCGTGCCCACCCCCACGGGGCGCGACGGCCGTTCTATGGTGTGCGCATGACGACGATGTACGCGGCGCTGCTGCGCGGGATCAACGTGGGCGGCGCGAAGAAGCTCCCGATGGCCGGCCTGCGCGCACTCCTGGAGGAGCTCGGCCACGACGCCGTACGCACCCATCTCCAGAGCGGACAGGCGGTGTTCGCGTCCGGGCACGGCGACGAGGAGTCGCTGGCCGCCGAGTTGACGCGGGCGATCGAGAAGCGCTTCGGCTTCCCCGTGGACGTCATCGTCCGCGACCACGCCTACCTCAGGGCGGTCGCCGAGGCCTGCCCGTTCCCGGCCGCCGACCTGGAGCCCAAACAGCTCCACGTCACCTACTTCTCCGCGCCGGTCGACGAGGAACGCTTCTCGCCCGTCGACCGGCCCGCCTTCCAGCCGGAGGACTTCCGCCTCGGCGACCGCGCCCTGTACCTGTACGCGCCCAGCGGCCTCGGCCGCTCCAAGCTCGCCGAGGCCCTGGCCAAGCCGCGGATGACCAAGGGCCTGATCGCCACCACCCGCAACTGGAACACCGTCACCAAGCTGGTTGAGCTGACCGGGGCCTGAGCACGGCGGGTGGCCTCAGGCCCCCACCGCCGCCAGCACCGGCACCGGAACCCGCGCCGCCTCGTACCGCTCCACCAGCACCCGCGCCACCTCCGGCGAGGGACCGAGGACGTCCGCCAGGACGTCCGCCCCGGCCGCGCCCCGCGCGATGCGGTCCGGCAGGAAGCCCGGGGCCAGGACGTACGGGGCGACGGCCACCCGGGCGCAGCCCAGCTCGCGCAGCTCCCGCACCGCGTCCTCGGTGCGGGGAAGGGATGCGGAGGCGAACGCAGGCCGCACGGCGCACCAACCGGTGTGCCGCCACTCCCGCGCGATTTCAGCGATCACTGCGATCGCCTCCGGGTCGGAGGACCCCGCCGAGGCCAGCACGACCCCGGTCGAGGACTTGTCGGCGGGCGTCAGGCCCGCCTCGTACAGGCGCCGTTCCAGCGCCGACAGGAGCAGGGGGGAGGGGCCGAGCACCTCCGCCTGGCGGATGCGCAGCCGTGGTGGCGCGTCCGCGAGGACCGCCGGGATGTCCGCCTTCGCGTGGAAGGCGCGGGTCAGGAGGAGGGGCAGGGCCACGACGTCCCGCACACCCTCCGTCTCCAGGGACTCCAGCACGCCCTGCACCGAGGGCACGTTGAAGTCCAGGAAGCCCGTCTCCACCCGTACGTCCGGGCGCAGCGACCTGACCCGGCGCACCAGGGCGTGCACGGCCCGGGCGTGCCGCGGGTCGCGGCTGCCGTGGGCGATGACCAGGAGGACCGGAGCGGACATGACGCCTCTCAGCTCCTCACCAGCAGGCCGCGGCTGCGAAGTACCCACCGCTCCAGCGGGCTGAAGATCAGCAGGTCGATGGCGATGCCGACGACGAGGATCAGGAGGATGGCCTCGAAGACCATGGCCATGTCGCTGGCGTTGCGGCCGTTCTCCAGGAGCTGGCCGAGGCCGATCCCCAGGTCGGGGAAGGAGGCGATGATCTCGGCGGCCATCAGGGAGCGCCAGGAGAACGCCCAGCCCTGCTTCAGGCCGGCGACGTAGCCGGGCAGCGCGGCCGGCAGCACGATGTGCCAGGTGCCCTTCAGGCCGGTGGCGCCGAGGGTGCGGCCCGCGCGCAGGAAGATCGGGGAGACCTGGTCGACGCCGGAGACGAGGCCGTTGGCGATGGAGGGGACCGCGCCGAGCAGGATGACGGCGTACATCATCGAGTTGTTCAGGCCCAGCCAGATCACAGCCGGCGGCACCCAGGCGACGGAGGGCAGCGACTGGAGGCCGGACAGGATCGGGCCGATCGCCGCGCGCACGAACTTCACCCGCGCCACCAGCAGCCCCAGCGGCGTGCCGATCAGCAGTGCCAGCAGGAAGCCGGACAGGCCGCGCGAGACGCTGGTCCAGATGTAGCCGAGCAGCTCGCCCTGGAGCCATGCCTGGTGGACCACGTCCCAGACGTCGGACGGGGCGGGCAGCTTGGTGGGGTCGTCGACGATCTCGAAGGAGACCAGGCCCTGCCAGACCGCCAGGACCAGGAGCACGGCGACGGCCGGGGGCAGGATCTTCTCCACGAAGGTCCGCCGGAAGGGCGTGCGGCCCCGCTGCACCGTCTCCAGTGCGTCCAGGCCCGCCTCCAGACCGGCGAGATCGCCGCCCTCCTTCGCGGGGCGCGTCGTGTCAGTGCTGGCCATGGCGGCGGATCTCCCCACGCAGTTCTTCGGTGATCTCGACGGACAGTTCCGCGACCTCGGCGTCCTCGATGCGGCGCGGCTGCGGGATGCCGACCGTCCACTCGCGGGCGATGCGCCCCGGGCGCGAGGACAGCAGCACCACGCGCTCGGCGAGGCGGACGGCCTCGCGGACGTTGTGCGTGACGAACAGGACGGACAGCCGCGTCTCGCGCCAGATCCGGGTCAGTTCGTCGTGCAGGACATCGCGGGTGATGGCGTCGAGCGCGGCGAACGGCTCGTCCATCAGCAGGAGCTTGCTCTCCTGGGCCAGTGCCCGGGCCATCGCGACCCGCTGGCGCATGCCGCCGGACAACTCGTGCACCCGCTTGCCGTGGGCGCCCTTGAGGCGGACGAGTTCGAGCAGTTCCTCCGCCTTGTCGCGGCGCTCGGACTTGGGCACGCCTCGCAGCTTCAGGGCGAGTTCGATGTTCTTGCCCGCGGTCAGCCACGGGAACAGGGCGTGCTCCTGGAACATCAGGGCGGGCCGGCCGTCCGTGGTGATCGCGCCGGCGCTGGGCTTGTCCAGGCCCGCCACCAGGTTCAGCAGCGTGGACTTGCCGCAGCCGGAGGCTCCCAGGAGGGTGACGAACTCGCCGGGCGCGACATCGAGGGAGATGTCGTCCAGCACGAGCTGCTGCCCGGCGGGGCCCCCGAACGACTTGGAGACGTGCTCGATCCGGGCGGCGTGCGTGGCCGCCGCGGTGCCCTCGTCGGCCTTGGCGAGGGTCGTGGTCGTGGCCATGGTCGTCACCTCCTGGGGACGGGTCGGGTTCCGGGCTTACTGGACGCCGAGACCGGCGTCGTCGACCGCGGGCTCGCCCTTGGCCCTGAGGACCTTGTTGAGCAGCGTGAGGTCGTAGATGCCGCTCAGGTCGGGCTGCTCCAGCAGACCCGCCTTGACGGCGTGGCCGGCCTGCGCGTCGAGGGTGGCGGCCAGCGGGTCGTCGGTGAGCCGGATCGACTTCCACGCCGGGTCCAGGACGTCGGCGGGCAGGGCCTTGCCGGTGTCCTTCTCCAGCTGCTCGTTCGCGGCGGCCTTGGCGTCGTCGGGGTTGGCCTCGATCCACTCGTTGGTGTCGACCGAGGCCTTCAGCACGGCCTCGACGGCCTTCGGGTGCTCCTCCAGGAACTCCTGCCGCACGATGATGTTCGTGATCACGAACTTCTCGTCCGGCCACAGCGTCGACTCGTCCAGCAGCACCTTGCCGCCCTGGGCGACCAGCCGGGAGGCGGTCGGCTCCGGAACCCACGCGCCGTCGACGGAACCGGACTGGAAGGCGTCCGGGGTCACCTTGTTGTCACTGCGGACGACCGTCACATCGCCCTTGCCGCTGAGCGCGTCGACCTTCCAGCCCTGCTCGGCCACCCAGTTGAGGAACGCGACGTCCTGCGTGTTGCCGAGCTGCGGGGTCGCGATGCGCTTGCCCTTGACGTCCTCAAGCGACTTGATCTTGTCCGGGTTCACCACCAGCTTCACGCCGCCGGAGGCCGAACCGCCGATGATCCGCAGGTTCTTGCCGTCCGACTTGGCGTAGCCGTTGATCGCCGGGGACGGGCCGATCCAGCCGATGTCGATGGAGCCCGAGTTCAGCGCCTCGATCTCGGAGGGGCCGGCGTTGAACACCGCGTACTTGGCCTCGGTCGCGCCCAGCTCCTTCTGGAAGAAGCCCTTCTGCTTGCCGACCAGCGCGGTGGCGTGCGTGACGTTGCCGAAGTAGCCGATCCGGACGGAGTCGAGACCGTCGATCTTCTCGGCCCCGGCGGCGATCTCCACGCCCCCGTCGTCCTTGGCCTGGGAGCCGTACCCGCAGCCGGCGAGGGCCAGCAGCGGCAGGGCGGCGAGGACCGCCAGGGTGCGGCGCGGGGGCTTGGTGACAGGCACGGGAGGTGGTCCTCTCGTCGGCCCGGCTCTCACGCCTGTCGGTTGGTCCGAGGTGTCAGGTCGTGGCCGGGAGATCGGCGGGTTCGCGTCTACGGCGGTGAGGGGCGAGGGCGCGCGAGCGGTGCGCGTACGTCACCTGCCACATCGCCCGACGCCGCCCTGCCCACTCCCCAGGACGCCGCTGCCGACGCGGCCGCCCTCCTTCGCGAACGTGGCATAGAAGTCCGGAACGGCCATGGCTAGAAGTCCCACCCGTCGTCGTCCGCCGCGTCCTTGACCGGCTCCGGCGCGGCGAAGGACTCGCCGGCCATGCCCGCGGTGAGCGTGGTGCCGTCGCTCGGGTCGATCAGGATGAACGAACCGGTGCGGCGGGAGTCGGCGTAGGAGTCGGCGGGCAGCGGCTCCGCCGTCCGGATCTTGACGCGGCCGATGTCGTTGGCGACGAGCTGCCCGGGGTGCGGGTGCAGCGACAGGTCGTCCAGCGTGAGCCGGGCCGGGATGTCCTTGACGATCGCCTTGACCGTGCGCGTGCCGTGCTTGAGGAGCACCCGGTGCCCCACGGTGAGCGGCGCGTCGGCGACATGGCAGACCGTCGCCTCGACGTCCTGGGTGGTCTCCGGCGCGTCCTTGCTGGGCACGATCAGGTCGCCGCGCGAGACGTCGATGTCGTCCTCGAGCAGCAGCGTCACCGACTGCGGCGTCCAGGCCGCCTCGACCGGCTCGCCCAGCAGGTCGATGCCGGACACCTTCGAGGTGCGGCCCGACGGCAGGACGGTCACCTCGTCGCCGACGCGGAAGGTGCCGGCCGCGATCTGGCCCGCGTAGCCGCGGTAGTCGGGGTGCTCGGCGGTGCGCGGACGGATCACGTACTGCACGGGCAGCCGGGCGTGGCAGTGCGCCAGGTCGTGGCTGACCGGGACGGTCTCCAGGTGCTCCAGCACCGTCGGGCCGCCGTACCAGTCCATGACCGCCGACGCTTCCACCACGTTGTCGCCCGCGAGCGCCGAGATCGGGATCGCGGTGACCTCGGGCACGCCCAGCTCGGTCGCGTACGCCGTGAACTCCTCGGCGATCGCGGCGAAGACGGACTCCTGGTAGTCGACCAGGTCCATCTTGTTGACGGCGAGGACGACGTGCGGGACGCGCAGCAGGGCGGCGATCGCGGCGTGCCGGCGGGTCTGCTCGACGACGCCGTTGCGGGCGTCGACGAGGATCACCGTCAGCTCGGCCGTGGAGGCGCCGGTGACCATGTTCCGGGTGTACTGCACGTGCCCGGGGGTGTCGGCCAGGATGAACCGGCGGCGCGGGGTGGCGAAGTAGCGGTAGGCCACGTCGATGGTGATGCCCTGCTCGCGCTCGGCCCGCAGGCCGTCGGTGAGCAGCGCGAGGTCCGGTGCGTCCTGGCCGCGGCTCGCGGAGGCGCGCTCGACGGCCTCCAGCTGGTCGGTGAGGACCGACTTGGAGTCGTGCAGGAGCCGGCCGACCAGCGTGGACTTGCCGTCGTCGACCGAGCCGGCGGTGGCGAAGCGCAGCAGGGTCGTCTCCGACAACTGCCAGACCGACAGCGGCTCGACGGGTTCAGTGGTGCTGGTCATGTCTAGAAGTACCCCTCGCGCTTGCGGTCTTCCATCGCGGCCTCGGACATCTTGTCGTCGGCGCGGGTGGCGCCGCGTTCGGTGAGCCGGGTGACGGCGATCTCGGCGATCACCTTCTCGATGCTGTCGGCGTCGGAGTCGACGGCGCCGGTGCAGGACATGTCGCCGACGGTGCGGTAGCGGACCTGCCGCTTCTGAACCGTCTCGCCGTCCTTCGGGCCGCCCCAGTCTCCGGCGGTCAGCCACATCCCGGAGCGGGCGAAGACCTCGCGCTCGTGGGCGTAGTAGATCTGCGGCAGCTCGATGCCCTCGCGGGCGATGTACTGCCACACGTCCAGCTCGGTCCAGTTGGAGAGCGGGAAGACGCGGACGTGCTCGCCGGGGGCGTGCCGGCCGTTGTACAGGTTCCACAGCTCGGGGCGCTGGCGGCGCGGGTCCCACTGGGAGAACTCGTCGCGCAGCGAGAACACCCGCTCCTTGGCCCGGGCCTTCTCCTCGTCGCGGCGCCCGCCGCCGAAGACCGCGTCGAACTTCTCCGCCTGGATCTTCTCGGTCAACGGCAGCGTCTGGAGGGGATTGCGGGTACCGTCCGGACGCTCCTTGAGCACGCCCCGGTCGATGTAGTCCTGCACGGAGGCGACGTGCAGGCGCAGCCCGTACTTCTCGACCGTGCGGTCGCGGTAGTCGAGCACCTCGGGGAAGTTGTGCCCGGTGTCCACGTGCAGCAGGGAGAACGGCACGGCCGCCGGTGCGAAGGCCTTCAGCGCCAGGTGCAGCATCAGGATCGAGTCCTTGCCGCCGGAGAAGAGGATCACCGGCCGCTCGAACTCGCCCGCCACCTCGCGGAAGATGTGCACGGCCTCCGATTCGAGCGCGTCGAGGTGGGAGAGGGCGTACGGGCCCGCCGTACCCTCCCGCGCCGCTGCGACGGTCGTCGTCATGCCAGTCCCCTTTCGGTGAGCAGGGCGTGGACCGCCGCGGCGGACTCCTGGACGGTCTGGTCCTGCGACTCGATGCGCAGGTCGGGCTTGACGGGCTCCTCGTACGGGTCGTCGACGCCGGTGAGCCCCGTCAGCTCACCCGCGGCCTGCTTGGCGTACAGGCCCTTCACGTCGCGCACCGAGCACACCTCGACCGGCGTGGCCACGTGCACCTCGACGTACGCCGTGCCGTTCGCCTCGTGGCGTTCGCGGACCGTGTCCCGGCTGTCCGCGTACGGGGCGATCACCGGGACCAGCGCCGTGACGCCGTTGCGGGCGAGCAGTTCGGCGACGAAGCCGATGCGCTGCACGTTGGTGTGCCGGTCCTCGCGGCTGAAGCCGAGGCCGCGCGAGAGGAACTCGCGGATCTCGTCGCCGTCGAGGAGCTCGACGCGCCTGCCCTCCTCGCGCAGCCGCCCCGCCAGCTCGTGGGCGATGGTGGTCTTGCCGGCGCTGGGCAGGCCCGTGAGCCAGACGGTGGCTCCGGTCGTCACGTGGTTCTCCCTGGATCTCGATGGTCCGGTGGTCGTCGTCATGTCAGCCGTGCAGTCCGCACTCGGTCTTGGAGCGGCCCGCCCAGCGTCCGGCGCGGGCGTCCTCGCCCTCCAGCACACGACGGGTGCAGGGCGCGCAGCCCACGGAGGCATAGCCGTCCATCAGCAGCGGGTTGGTGAGAACGCCGTGCTCGGTGACGTACGTTTGCACATCTTCCTGTGACCACTTCGCGATGGGCGAGATCTTCACCTTGCCCCGCTTCTCGTCCCAGCCGACGACCGGCGTGTTCGCCCTGGTCGCGGACTCGTCGCGGCGCAGCCCGGTCGCCCAGGCCTGGTAGCCCTTCAGCCCCTCCTCCAGCGGCCTGACCTTGCGCAGCGCGCAGCACAGGTCCGGGTCGCGGTCGTGCAGCTTCGGGCCGTACTCGGCGTCCTGCTCGGCGACCGTCTGCCGCGGGGTGAGCGTGATGACGTTGACGTCCATCACGGCCTCGACGGCGTCCCGGGTGCCGATGGTCTCCTCGAAGTGGTAGCCGGTGTCGAGGAACACCACGTCCACGCCGGGCAGGGCGCGGGAGGCGAGGTGGGCGACGACCGCGTCCTCCATGGAGGAGGTCACGCAGAAGCGGCTGCCGAAGGTGTCCGCCGCCCACTGGAGGATCTCCAGCGCGGAGGCGTCCTCCAGCTCGCGGCCCGCCCGCTCGGCGAGCGCCTTGAGATCCTCGGTCGTACGTTCTTCCTGAACGGCAGTCATATCCGTTCCCCCTCGGTCGAGTCGGGCTGAAGACCCCGGGCCAGCAGCCCGAGGAACTTCAGCTGGAAGGCGCGGTTGCACGCCGCGCATTCCCACGCGCCGTGTCCCTGCTCGTGCGGACGCAGGTCCTCGTCGCCGCAGTACGGGCAGTGGAACGGCACGGCGCGCTCGCTCATGACAGGGCCTCCTCGGAGGCGCGGGCCGCCCAGGTGGCGAACCGCTCGCCGTCCTCGCGCTCGGCCTGGTAGCGCTTGAGCACGCGCTCCACGTAGTCCGGCAGCTCCTCGGCCGTGACCTTCAGGCCGCGCACCTTGCGGCCGAAGCCCGGCTCCAGGCCGAGCGCGCCGCCCAGGTGCACCTGGTAGCCCTCGACCTGCTCGCCCCTCTCGTTCAGCACCAGCTGGCCCTTGAGACCGATGTCCGCGGTCTGGATGCGGGCGCAGGCGTTCGGGCAGCCGTTGAGGTTGATGGTGAGCGGCTCGTCGAACTCGGGGAGCCGGCGCTCCAGCTCGTCGATCAGCGAGGCGCCGCGCGCCTTGGTCTCGACGATGGCGAGCTTGCAGAACTCGATGCCGGTGCAGGCCATCGTGCCGCGCCGGAAGGTGGAGGGCCGGGCGGTGAGATCCAGCGCCTCCAGGGACTCGACCAGCGAGTCGACCTGGTCCTGCTCGACGTCGAGGATGATCATCTTCTGCTCGACGGTGGTGCGGACCCGGCCCGAGCCGTGCGCCTCCGCCAGGTCGGCGACCTTCGTCAGGGTGGTGCCGTCGACGCGGCCGACGCGCGGGGCGAAGCCGACGTAGTAGCGGCCGTCCTTCTGCCGGTGCACACCGATGTGGTCGCGCCAGCGGCTGGTCGGGTCGGCGGGCGCCGGGCCGTCGGTCAGCTTCCGCTTCAGGTACTCGTCCTCCAGCACCTGCCGGAACTTCTCCGCGCCCCAGTCGGCGACCAGGAACTTCAGGCGGGCGCGGTTGCGCAGCCGCCGGTAGCCGTAGTCGCGGAAGATCGAGATGACGCCCTCGTAAACGTCGGGCACGTCCTCGATCGGCACCCAGGCGCCCAGACGCACGCCCAGCTTGGGGTTGGTGGAGAGGCCGCCGCCGACCCACAGGTCGAAGCCCGGCCCGTGCTCGGGGTGCTGGACACCGACGAACGCCACGTCGTTGATCTCGTGCACCACGTCCAGCACCGGCGACCCGGAGATCGCGGTCTTGAACTTCCGCGGGAGGTTCGAGTACGCGGGGTTGTTGAGGACCCGGCGCTTCATCTCCTCCAGGGCCGGCGTGCCGTCGATGATCTCGTCCTCGGCGATGCCCGCGACCGGGGAGCCGATCATCACGCGGGGCGTGTCGCCGCAGGCGGTGACCGTGGACAGGCCGACGCCCTCCAGGCGGTCCCAGATCTCGGGCACGTCCTCGATGCGGATCCAGTGGTACTGGACGTTCTGCCGGTCGGTGATGTCGGCGGTGCCGCGCGCGAACTCCTGCGAGATCTCGCCGATGACGCGCAGCTGCGCGGTGGTCAGCGCGCCGCCGTCGATGCGGACCCGCAGCATGAAGTAGCTGTCGTCCAGCTCCTCCGGCTCCAGGACGGCCGTCTTTCCGCCGTCGATGCCCTGCTTGCGCTGGGTGTACAGACCCCACCAGCGCATGCGTCCGCGCAGGTCACCGGGGTCGATCGAGTCGAAACCCCGCTTGGAGTAGATCGTCTCAATACGTGTCCGTACGTTGAGACCGTCGTCGTCCTTCTTGGTCTGCTCGTTCCCGTTGAGCGGAGTGAAGTGACCGGCCGCCCACTGACCCTCGCCGCGGTGACGGCTCACCTTGCGGCGGGGGGTCGCGGCAGCGGAATTCGGCGGCGTGGCGGCCATGGGGACACGTCCTTCGGGACAGGCGGGAAAGCGGCTCTGACCTGCGCATATGAGCGCACGGGTAGGGTGCGCGTCATTGCGCGGGAATGAGGCGAAGAAAGGAGATCCGGTAGTGCTGGAGAGTGCTCTCAGCGGGCCGGACAGATGGCGCTGGACATGCGGCCGAGGTCGACGTGCCGCCGACTCACCAAGGCAATTCCAGTTCCAGGCATGACGGAAGACTGGCACGGCGATCTGGACACAGTCCAGCTTAATCCAAAATGCGGACACCCTTGTCTCATGCAGCGAGACAAGGGTGCCGTGGATCACATGCGGGGCCGCGCGGCCCGGTCAGGCGTCGGTCAGACGTCGGTCAGGCGTCGGTCAGGCGGGGAAAGCTCCAGGCCACGGACCCGGCGTGGCCACCTCGGGCTCCTCCTCGACCTTCGTGTCGAACAGGCGGAAGCCGCGGCGCTGGTAGTTGTCCATCGCGAACTCGCCGTCCTTGCTGCACGTGTGCAGCCACACCCGCTTGGTCGTGGCCAGCCCCGGCCAGCGCTCCGCCAGGTCCCAGGCGCGGGCGGTGCCGTACGAGAGCAGGTGACCGCCGATGCGCCGGCCCCGGAAGGCCGGGAGCAGGCCGAAGTACTCGATCTCCACGACGCCGTCGTCCCCGGGCGTCAGCTCCACGTACCCGGCGGGCGTGCCGCGGTCGTAGGCGACCCAGGTCTCCACGCCGGGCCGCTCCAGGTGCTCCCGCCACCGCGCGTGGCTCCAGCCGAGCCGGTCCGTCCAGCGGATGTCCCCGCCCACCGAGGCGTACAGGAAGCGGCTGAACTCGGGGGAGGGCACCTCGGAGCGGACGATCCGGACGTCCCCCTCCGGGGCGGCGGCCGGCAGCAGATCGGTCGGCGCCGTCTGCTCCAGGGACCAGGTGGTCACGGCGATGTTGGTCATGCCGGTCAGGGAATCACCAGCCCCGCGGATCTGTCGATCCCCGTCAGTCCAGCGCGTCCTCGATCGACCGGAGCGGCAGCGCGAACAGCATCCGGCCCGACTGCGACCAGACCTCACCGGTCTCGGCCCAGTACGACAGGGAGCCCGCCGGGCCGCTCCAGCAGCGCTGTGAACCGTCCGCCCCGCACTCCACGGCACGGGCGCCTTCGGTGTCCTGGCGCCACAGGGTGCCGCGCCCGTCCGTCCCGTCGTCCGCGCCGGCCGCGCGGCCCAGGTACCAGTCGGCGCGCGCCGCACCGGCCGGACGGTACGACAGCACGCCGCCCACCTCGGCCGCCCCGGTCTCGTACGCCTCCACCGGGTCGACGTGTCCGGCGGAGTCCGTGTCCGGCAGTCCGGTGCGCGCCGGGTCCGTGCTGAGGTCGTAGCGCCACAGCCGGGTGGGACGGTCGCCGTCCGCGGGCACCCGCTCGCTGGCCACCAGGCTGTCGGGGACCGTGCCGCGGTCCAGCGAGAGCGCGCCGGGACGTGCCGCGCCGGGGGAGTCGGGGAGCCGGTAGGAGGCGACGGCGGGCAGCACGTACCGGTGGCCGGCCGCCGCCCAGCCGCCGGGCACCCGGCCGACGGCGAGCGCGTCGGTCGTGGCGCGCTGGATGCGGTCCACGTCGTACACGAACAGCGCGTCGCGGCCGCCGGTCCCGGCGGTGACGAGCAGCTTGTCCTGGTACCAGACCATGCCGGAGACGGGGGAGGCCAGCCCCCGGTAGTCGTGGCCGCCGTCGACCGGGACGGTGAGGAGAGCCGAGGTGTAGGTGAGGTGGTCGGGGTCGTCGGCGTCGACGAAGGAGACCCGGGCGAGAGAGCCCTCGGGTGTGCCGTCGTCGCGGGACCAGGCGGAGAGGATGACGCGGTGGGCGCCCCAGCGGCCGTCCTCGTCGGCGTCCCCCGAGGTGGTGACCGCGCCGGGACGCCAGCCCTCGGTGTCGGCCTCCTCCCAGCAGTAGGCGCGGGTGGCCGCGGGGGAGACGGGCAGTGCCTCCCGTTCCCCTGTGGTGCAGTCGGCGGCGTCGCGCAGGGTGTGGTCGGCGGAGCCGAGGACGGAGCCGACGCCCACCGGCTCGCCCATCGCGGTGGAGAGCCGGTCGAGCCAGGGACGCGGTACGCGGTGTTCCGTGAGCCGCAGGTCGGCGGTCTCGGCGGCGGAGGTGAGGGGGTCCAGGGTGCCCGGGTCGTCGGCCACCGTGGCCTGCGAGGCGCTGATCATCGTGGCGGCGCCCGTGAGCGCGAGGGCCGCGCCGGCCAGGGCCGCGCGCAGCGCCTTGCCCCGCCTGCGCCGGCGGTGTCTGCCGCGATGCTTCATGAAACCTCCACAGGCACCGTCCAACTGTGCTCGACGGTGGCCGCGTTGACCGAGGAGCAGATGGGGCGGTCCCCAGAGGATGCTACGACAGACGGACGGCCCGGCGGACGCGGACGCTGCAAATATGCGATAACGACTCACCGTCGCCCGTTCAGGGCACCGACGCCGCCCCCCGGCGTTCCACCACCGCCGGTGCCGTCGAGTGGGGGAGCAGGTCCCCCGGGGCGGCCGGGAGGGCGACCTCCACCTCCACCTCTTCACAGAAACGATACGGCCGGTGTTCCAGGTAGGCACCGAGGTACCTCCTGACCCGCGACATCTCCGCCCGTACGGTCACCGTGCGGGCCGGGTCGCCGAACATGTCCTCGGCCAGCTCCGCGGCACTGCGCCCGGTGCGGTGGACGGCCAGCAGGTACAGCAACTCGGCGTGCCGGGGACTCAGTTCCCGCTCCCAGTCCTCCGCGCCACCCACCACCCGCACCGACCAGCGGCGCGGCTGCGAGAGGTCCAGCGCGACCCGGACCCCCTCCTGCCCCGCCGGTTCCCCGGCCGCCCGCAGCAGCCAGCCCTCGCCCAGCGGCTCCACCGTGCACGCCCCGAACGCCGGCAGCCACCTCGGCCCGGCCGCCGGGGACTTGGGCAGCGCCACCCGGTCCAGGTGCGGCATCCCCGTCACCGCCGCCGTCCAGCCGTCCCGGTCGGTCACCAGGGCCCGGCCCGCCAGCCGCGCCAGCACAGGGGCGGCCACGGTGCGCAGCCGCTCCAGCGACCGCACGTGCGACTCCCGCAGCCGGGCCTCGGCGAGCTTGGCCACCGAGTCCACCCACGCCAGCGTCGCCGGATGCATGGTCTCCAGCGGCCCGCTCACGTCGACCACGCCGAGCAGCCGGCCGCTGCGCGGATCGGTGATGGGCGCCCCGGCACAGGTCCACGTCGCCTGGGACCGTACGAAGTGCTCGGAGGCGAAGACCTGGACGGGCCGCCTGGTGACCGCCGGCGTGCCCACGCCGTTGGTGCCCACGACCTCCTCCCGCCAGTCCGCGCCGAGTTCGAAGCCGAGCCCGTCGGCCCGGCGCAGCACCCGCGCGCTGCCCTCCCGCCACAGCACCCGCCCCTCGTCGTCGGCGACGACCATGATGTGCTGCGCGACGTCCGCGACCGACAGCAGCCCCTCCCGCAGCACCGGCAGCACGTGCCGCAGCGGCGAGGCCTCCCGGCGCCGCCGCACCTCCTCCGGGGACAGCAGCCCGGCACGGAAGTCGTGCTCCGGATCGACGCCGCTGCGCAGCATCCGGTCCCAGGACTGCTCGATCACGGGACGCGGCGCCACCGGGGCCCGTCCGCCGGTCAGTCTCGCGGAGCGGACCTCGTTGAGCACGCGCGCCGCACGTGTCGTGTCGACGGCGGCGAACTGCGTCACGTCCATCGGCGAGAGCGCCACTGGTCCCCGTCCTCCCGGAAGTCGGATGTTCGTCTCATAATGACCGCTTGCCCGGGGTGGAAGGACACAGTCCGCACACAGCCAGAAGCAAGTTGCAACCCCCTGCAACCCTGGTGGCCCGCCGTACCGGTGCCCAAACTTGAACCACGTCGCCCCGAGCGGCGTACTCGGCCTGAACGGGCCTGTGTGGCGGGGGTGGTGCCGTGTCGGCGCAGCACCACCCCCGCACCGAAGGATCAGTGCACCGGACGGGCCCGCTCCACCACCGACGCCAGGTCCAGCGTCGGCGGCAGCGTGCCGAAGGCCGCGCCCCCGTCGCCGCCCAGCCGCGCCGCGCAGAACGCGTCGGCGACCTCCGGCGGCGCGTACCGCACCAGCAGCGACCCCTGGAGCACCAGCGCCAGCCGCTCCACCAGCCGCCGCGCCCGCCCCTCGGCGGCGCCCAGATCGGCCAGCTCCGTCAGCAGCCCCCGGATCGCCGCGTCCAGACGGTGATCGGCACCGCGCGCCAGGCCCACCTCCGTCAGGTAGGCGTCCATCGCCGCCGGTTCCCGCCCGAGCGCCCGCAGCACGTCCAGCGCCTGTACGTTCCCGGCGCCCTCCCAGATCGAGTTCAGCGGCGACTCGCGCACCAGCCGGGGCATCCCGGACTCCTCGACGTACCCGTTGCCGCCCAGGCACTCGGCGGCCTCCACCGCGAGGGGGGCACACCGCTTGGTCACCCAGTACTTCGCCGCCGGCACCGCCAGCCGCAGCAGCGCCCGCTCCCGCTCGTCGCCGCCCTCCGCCGCGTCGTACGCCGCCGCCAGCCGCATCCCCAGCGTGGTGGCCGCCTCCGACTCGATCGCGAGGTCCGCGAGCACGTTGCGCATCAGCGGCTGGTCGGCCAGCTTCGCGCCGAACGCCTCCCGGTGCGCGCCGTGGTGCACCGCCTGCGCCACCGCCTGCCGCATCAGCCCCGCCGACCCCAGCACGCAGTCCAGCCGGGTCGCCGCCACCATCCCCATGACGGTCCGCACCCCGCGCCCCTCCTCTCCGACCCGGCGCGCCCAGGTCCCGGCGAACTCGACCTCGGCGGAGGCATTGGACCGGTTGCCCAGTTTGTCCTTGAGCCGCTGGATCAGGAACACGTTGCGGCTGCCGTCCGCCAGCACGCGCGGCACCAGGAAACAGGTCAGCCCTCCCGGCGCCTGCGCCAGCACCAGGAACCCGTCCGACATCGGCGCCGAGCAGAACCACTTGTGCCCGGTCAGCTCGTACGTGCCGTCCTCGGCCAGCGGCCGCGCGGAGGTGGTGTTCGCCCGGACGTCGCTGCCGCCCTGCTTCTCCGTCATGCCCATCCCGAACAGCGCCCCGGCCTTCAGGTGCGCCGGCCGCAGCTCCCGGTCGTACACCCGCGAGGTCAGCCGCGGCTCCCACTCGGCGGCCAGCGCAGGATCGGCGCGCAGGGCCGGCACCGCCGCGTGGGTCATCGACAGCGGGCAGCCGTTGCCCGCCTCGACCTGCGTCCACATGACGAAACCGGCCGCGCGCCGCACGTGCCCGCCCGGCCGGGACCAGGCCTCCGTCAGCCCCGCCGAGACGCCCTTGCCCAGCAGCCGGTGCCAGGCCGGGTGGAAGTCGACCTCGTCGACGCGGTGGCCGTAGCGGTCGTGCGTACGCAGGACCGGAGGGTTCTCGTTCGCCTGCGCGCCCCACTCCTGGGTCTGGGCCGACCCGCAGCCGCGCCCCAGGCCCGACAGCTCCGCCACCGCCTCCTCGCGCAGCTCCTCGGCCAGATGCCGCTCTACCGCGGCCGCCAGGGCCCGGTCGCTGGTGAAGACGTCGTAGCCGGTCAGCGGCGGCGCCTGATTCGTCACGGTGTGGGTACTGCCTGCCATGACCGTGAACTTACCGTGCCGCCGATCCGCACGGAGCCGTCACCGGCAGGAGGGCGTCCGCGGATGAGTGCGACCCCCCGCGGCGGATACCTTTAGGGCGTGCAGCCAGCAAGTGAATCCCCCGAACGGCCCTCCGGCCGGCTCCATCGCGCCCGGGTCCTGTACCGGAACGTCTCCAAACGCAGGACCGCCTGGCTGCTCCTCAAGGACACCGTCAACTCGTGCATGGAGTACCGCATCCTCGGCCTGGCGGCGGAGGCGGCGTTCTTCACCCTGCTGTCGGTGCCGCCCCTGCTGCTGAGCCTCCTCGGGCTGCTCGGCTACGTCGACGCCTGGATCGGCGCCGACACCACCGAGAGCCTGCGCAGCAACATCCTGGACGCCTCCCGCGCGGTGCTCTCCGAGAAGGGCGTCGAGCAGATCACCGAGCCGATCCTGAACGACGTGATGAAGGGCGGACGGCCCGACGTCATCTCCCTCGGCTTCCTCTTCGCCCTGTGGTCGGGCTCCCGCGCGGTGAACGTCTTCATCGACACGATCACCGTGATGTACGGCCTCGACGGCGTCCGCGGCATCGTCAAGACCCGCCTGATGGCGTTCCTGCTCTTCCTCGTCGCCCTGCTGATCGGGTCGGTCGCGCTGCCGCTCATGGTGGCCGGACCGGACGCCGTGGTGCGGATCGTGCCGTGGTCGACGACGGTGGTCCAGGTCCTGTACTGGCCGGTCGTCATCATCCTGTCCGTCGCCTTCCTGACCACGCTCTACCACGTGTCCGTGCCGGTGCGCTCCCCGTGGATCGAGGACGTGCCCGGCGCGCTGGTCGCCCTCGCCATGTGGGTGCTCGGCAGCTTCCTGCTGCGCATCTACCTCACCAACACCGTCGAGGGCCCCACGATCTACGGCTCCCTCGCCGCGCCCGTCGCCGTGCTGCTGTGGATCGGCGTGTCCGCCTTCGCGGTGCTCGTCGGCGCGGCGGTCAACGCGGCCATCGACCGGGTCTGGCCGGCCGCCTCCACCGCCGCCGCCCGTGAGGCCAACGAGCGGCTGCGCCAGGCCCAGGTCGCCGAGTACGTGGCCCGCGCCGCCGCCAGCGGCGAGTCGGACCCCGACATGCCCTCCGAGTTCCCGGAACGCTGGTCCCGCTTCCTGCCCCCGGAGGACGTCACCTCCCGCCTGCGCACCCACGTGAAGCACACGCCGCCCGCCAACCACAGCCACAACCACAGCCACGACCACGACCACGACAAGCCGGAGGCGTCGTAGCAGGCCCTACACCCCGCCGGGCGCCCGAGGGGCCCACACCTCCGCCGCATACGCGTGCGTCCACGCCGTGGCTACGCTGTGGCGCCATGGACGCACTCGCCGGCCTGCTCGAAGGACCCCGCGCCCGTGGCGCGTTCATGATCCGCGCCTGCTTCGACCCGCCGTGGGCCGTCCGCGTCGAGGACGGCGCGCCGCTCACGGTGATGCTGATGGTGCACGGCGACGCCTGGGTGGTCCCGGACACGGGGGAGCGGCTGCGCCTGCGCGCCGGCGACCTCGCCATCGCGCGCGGCCCCGACCCGTACACCTGCGCCGACGACCCCGCCACCGCGCCCCAGGCGGTGATCCTCCCGGGCGGCGAGTGCAGCTACCCCGACGGACGTCCCCTCAACGGCTCGATGGACCTCGGCGTACGGACCTGGGGCGACCGCCCCGACGGCGAGGCGGTGCTGTTCATCGGCACCTATCTGGTGCGCGGCGAGATCGGCGGCCGGCTCCTCGACGCCCTGCCCCCGCTGCTGTCCCTCACCTCGGACCAGTGGGAGTGCCCGCTGACGCCGCTGCTGATGACCGAGGTCGCGCGCGACGAACCCGGCCAGGAGGTCGTCCTCGACCGGCTCCTCGACCTCCTCCTCATCGCCGCGCTGCGGTCCTGGTTCGCCGGCCCGAGGGCCGAGCCGCCCGCCTGGTACCGGGCGCTCGGGGACCCGGTCGTCGGCCGGGCGCTGCGCCTGCTCCAGGCCGACCCAGCGCACCCCTGGACGGTGGCGTCCCTCGCCGCCAAGGCCGGGGTCTCCCGCGCCGCGCTCGCCCGGCGCTTCACCGACCTGGTGGGCGAACCCCCGATGGCGTACCTCACCGGCTGGCGGCTGGCGCTCGCCGCCGACCGGCTGCGCGACACCGACGACACGCTCGGCGCGATCGCCCGCCAGGTCGGCTACGGCAGCGCGTTCGCCCTGTCGTCGGCGTTCAAGCGGGTGTACGGCGTCAGCCCGCAGGAGTACCGCGCGCCGGCGGCGTAGCCTGGCACGCGTGTACGCGGAACGGGCGTCCCGGCTGACCGGCGCGGTGGTGTGGACCAACAGCCCGACCGTGCCCGGCACGGGACGGGTCCTGCCCGACGGCTGCATGGACCTGCTCTGGCACGACGGCCGGCTGCTGGTCGCCGGCCCCGACACCCGCGCCCACGTCACCACGGCTTCCTTGGGCCCCTGGGCAGGCGTCCGCTTCCACCCCGGCACCGCCCCCGCCCTCCTCGGCGTCCCCGCCCCGGAACTGCGTGACCGCCGCGTCGACCTCGCCGACCTCTGGCCGGCCGCCCGCGTCCGGCGCCTGACCGCGCGGGTGAACGCGGCGCCCGACCCGGCGACCGGCCTGGAGGAGGCCGCGCTGTGGGCGGCGGCCGACACGGGACCTTTCGACCCGCTCCCGCCCCGGATCGTGGCCGCCCTCGACGCGGGCCGCCCGGTCGCCGCCACCGCCGACGAACTGGGCCTGAGCGCACGCCAGCTGCACCGCCGCTCCCTGGCCGCCTTCGGCTACGGCCCCAAGACGCTGGCCCGTGTGCTGCGGCTCCAGCGCGCCCTCGCCCTGGCCCGCGCGGGCACCCCCCTCGCCGAGACGGCCACCCGGTCCGGCTACGCCGACCAGGCGCACCTGGCCCGGGACGTACGGCAGTTGACGGGACTGCCGCCCGGTGAGCTACTCGCCGGGCGCGGCTAGCGGCGCGAACAGGTCGACGCCGTGCCCGTCAGGGTCGTTGAGGACGGCGTACCGCTGCCCCCAGGGGGCGTCCCAGGGTTTGCGCTCGCCGTGGCAGCCGGCGCCGGTCAACTCCTCGTAGAGGGCGTCCACCTCTGCGGGCGTGTCGCACAGCAGGGCGAGCGAGTGCCGCCCGCCACCGGCCGGCGGCTCCCATCCCGGAGTGAAGGAACGGACGGACTCCTCGGTGTCGAGCATCAGCCGGACACCGCCCGGCAGGCCGGCCTCGGCGTGCGGCTCGCGCTCGGCACCCTCGGGGAAGGCGAAACCGAGCCGGCGGTAGAAGGTCACGGACGCGGCCATGTCGGAGACGACGAGGCCGATGGCGTTGAATCGTGCGGTCATGGGGTCACCGTAGGCAGGGCGGCCGGGAGCCGTCTTGAAGGAATCGGACACGGGAGCGGCCGTGGGCTTGGCCGCGGGGTGGGCGAGCGGAAACCGGACGGCTGTGGAACACCTGTGCGGCAGGATGGGCGCATGAATCGTCGCGCGCGCGTCCTGCCGCTCCTGCTGACCCCGCTGCTGCTCACCGCGTGCGGTACCGAGAAGGCGTCCGGAGAGTCCGGAGAGTCCGAAGCCCCGGCCGCCGCCGCTTCCGAACAGGCTCCCCCCGCCACCGGCGGAACACCCGGCGAACTCAAGTCCAGGGCCGAGGCTATGGGGACGGCCCCAGAACTGGTCTACGTCACCACGGTCCCCGGCTTCACCCTGGCCGAGCAGTCCGTCGGTGTGCTCGGCGACGACGGCTTCTCCGCCGCCTACACCGACGGCTCGGGGGCCGTGGTCCGCCTCGGCGTTGAGCGGGGCTCGATCACCGGGGAAAGCTGCCGCAGCGGGCCGGTCGGCTACACGAGCGGCGGAGCGGCCACCTGCGAGCGTGACGCCGGGACGTGGTACCGGACGGGCGGCGGTGAGCACGAGTACGCGGTGCCGAAGGACGGGCACGTGCTGCGGCTGTCCGCCGAGACGGACTCGGTGCCGCGCGCGGTGCTGCGCGAGGCCGCCGAGTCCGCCCACCGTCCCGACGCGGCCGAGGCCGCCGAGACCCTTCCCTCCCCGCGCCCCGACACCACACCCGTGGAACGCGGCGACCTGCCCCCGTTCGGCGACGGCGCACCCGACAACAGCGTGGACATCGGCGGCTGAGCACCACCGGCCGTCGGAGAGGCCCTATCCCCGCGCGGGCAGCGCCCCGCTCTGTTCGGCCTTCCGGTGGCGCGCGCTCAGGCGGGACCCGGACTCGCGGCGGGCGGCGCGGCGCAGGAGGGGAACCGCGAGGAGGAAGCCGAGGACGGCCCAGGCGGTCAGGACCAGGGCGACCATGGGCAGTTCCCAGGAACCGGCCGCCTCGGCCGCCTTCGCGGAGTCCGGGAACAGCGCCGAACGCAGGCCCTGCGCCATCCACTTGAGCGGGAAGACGGAGGCCACCTGCTGCACCGGCACGGGCAGCGCGGTGATCGGGAACACCGCCCCGGACGTCACCAGCAGCCCCATCGTCGGCAGCATGATCAGCGCCAGCGCCTCGCGCGGGTTGGGCAGCACGGCGCCGATCGCCGCGCCCAGCGGTACGACGGCCAGCAGCCCGAGCGTGGTGACCCACAGCAGCGTCAGCCAGCCGCCCGGCCCGTGCGGCAGCGGCCCGTCCACCAGTACCGCCGCCGACAGCAGGAGCAGCGCCAGGGTGCCGACCGCCGTGCCGACCACCAGCAGGCACTTGGCGATCAGGTAGGCCGGTATCCCGCCGGGGGTGGCGCGCAGCCGCAGCAGGGCGCCCTCCTCCCGCTCGGTCACCAGCATCTGCGGGAGGTTGACCAGCCCGACCTGGAACAGCAGGTAGGCGGCGAAACCGGCCAGCACCAGGTGGGCCATCGGGGTCTGGGTGCCGGGCACGTCGTCGCTCATGTAGGCGGCGACGACCAGGGCGACGACCACGTTGGTCAGGTGGCCGGACAGTTCCTTCGGATTGCGCAGGAGCTGACGCAGCTCGATGCCGCCGCGCTGGAGACCGGCGCGCCGGTAACCACCCGTCATGTGTGTTCCCTTCATGCGGCCCGTGCCTCCCCGTCCGCGTGCCCGTCCGTGTGCCCGCCCGCGGCCCGGTCCGTGCCGTCGTCCGCCCGGTGCACCATGTGCAGGTACGTGTCCTCCAGGGTCGGGCGGCGGACCTCCAGGCCGGGGATCGGCCCGGCCGCGTCCCGGTGGAGCTCCCAGACCAGCCGCGAGGGGTCCTCGGTGCGCTGCCGGCGGGGCGTACCGTCGTCGGCCGTCCAACGGACCTCGGCCTGTGCGGCGGCCCGCCGGGCCAGTTCGGCGGGGGTGCCGAGGGCGCGGATGCGGCCGCCGACCAGCATGGCGATCCGGTCGGCCAGCCGCTCGGCCTCCACCAGGTCGTGGGTGGTGAGCAGCACGGTGACGCCCTCGTCGCGAGCGAGCCGTTCCACCAGGAGATGGAACTCGCGCCGCGCCTCGGGGTCGAAGCCGGTGGTCGGCTCGTCCAGGAAGAGCAGCTCGGGGCGGCCGACGATGCCGAGGGCGACGTCCAGCCGCCTGCGCTGCCCGCCGGAGAGCCGGTTCACCTGCCGGTCGGCCTGGCCGGTGAGACCGACCAGCGCCAGCAGGTCGGCCGGGTCGCGCGGGTGGGGGTAGTACGTCGCGAAGTGCGTGAGCAGTTCCGCGACCCGCCAGCGGGGGTGGTCCCGCCAGGACTGCAGGACCAGCCCGAGCCGGCCGCGCCAGGCGTCGTCGCCGCGCTCCGGGTCGGTGCCGAGGACGCGCACGTCACCGGCCGAGCGCCGCCGGAAGCCCTCCAGGATCTCGACGGTGGTGGTCTTCCCGGCGCCGTTGGGGCCGAGCAGGGCGAAGACCTCGCCCCGGCGGATGTCCAGGTCGACGCCGCGCAGGACGTCCACGTCGCCGTACGTCATGGTCACGTCCCGGGCCTCGACGACGACGTCGTGGGCGGGTGCTTGCCGGTGCGTCATCGTGCGGCCTCCGAGGGGAGGCGCTGCTGAGCCGGACCGGTGGGCGCCGCCGGTGGTCCGGCGCCCTCGACGATCGCGCGGAGCGCAGCCACGTGCCCTTCGAAGGCGGTGCGGCCGCGCTCCGTCAGCCGTACCTTGGTACGCCGCTTGCGGCCGGCGCCCTCCTTGCGGAGCTCCAGGTACCCGGCCACCTCCAGCGTGTGGAGCTGTTTGGAGAGCGCGGAGTCGCTGAGCGAGAGGCTGTCGCGGACGAACGGGAAGTCCGCCCATTCGGTCGCGGCGAGCAGCGCGACCACCGACAGCCGGGTGGCGGGATGGATCAGCTCGTCGAAGCCGGCGGGAGTGCTCACCGGCCCGTCCCCTCGATGGCCCGCCGGTCGGCTCGACCACGCAGCGAGCCGGTCGACCACCGGGTCACCGGCCCGACGAACAGCACGAACACGGCCGCCGAGACCGTCGCCCTGATCAGCGCGCCCGTCATCGGCTCCAGCGGCTCGACCAGCCGGCCGGACAGCAGGACCGTCCCCCCGGTCACCACCGCGCCCCCGACGAAGGCGGCGAACATCCGCCAGTCGCACCGAGAGTGGTGCAACTGCACCCGGCTCCTCCGGTGCAAAGCCCTGGCCAGCACGGTCAGCACCACGCAGTAGCCGGCGAGCGCCAGCCAGACACCCCACTGGGGCAGATCGAGACTGATGACGGCCAGGAAGACCCACATGGCCGCGGCCATCGCCCAGGTCGCGCCGGGCTTGCGGGACGCCGACCGCTCGACCTCGTCGTACACCCGCTCCTGCGGCACCCGGATGCGCTGCAGGTCCCTCCATGCCTGTTCGGCATCGACCGGTGTGCTCACGGCCACCGCCTCCCCGTCCGTGTTCCCGTCCCGCGTTCCCGCGTTACTTCCCTGCTGGGAAAGTTACCTTTGACTTTCCCGGCAGGCAAGTCGTGTCCGGGCGGTGCGTGGCGGCGCCGTGCTCGCGCGTTCCACCAGGCGGGTCGAAAGTTCCGTGCGGGTGCTCTCCGGACGGTGGCCGTCCATCATCCGCAGCAGCAGGCGCAGCGCCGTCGCCGCCATCTCGGACAGGGGTTGGCGCACCGTGGTCAGGGCCGGGGCGGCCCAGCGCGCCTCGGGCAGGTCGTCGAAACCGACCACGCTCATGTCGTCCGGCACCGTGAGCCCCCGTCCGGCCAGCGCCTCGTACACGCCGAGCGCCATGGCGTCGGAGCAGGCGAACACGGCCGTCGGCGGCACGGGCAGGTCCAGCAGGTCCCGTGTGCGGCGGCGGGCTGCGGCCCGGTCGAAACCGGCGTGCCGGACGTACTCGGGTCGGTGCGGCACGCCCGCCGAGGCCAGCGCGGACCGGTAACCGGCGACCCTCGCGTCGCTGCACAGCCTGCGCCTCGACCCCGCGACCACGGCGATCCGCTCGTGCCCGAGGCGCAGCAGGTGCTCGGTCGCCGTCACCCCGCCCTGCCAGTTCGCCGCGCCCACCGACACCACGCCCGGCGGCGGTTCCACCGCCGGGTCGATCATCACGAAGGGAATGCGGTGCTGCTCCATCGCGGCGTACTGGACCGCCGTCAGCTCGGCCAGGTTGAACAGCGCCCCGGAGGACCCGCGCACCGCGAGCCGGTCCAGCCAGCCGCGCTCCGGTGCCCCCGGCGGCCGCGACCGGTCGAGCCCCGCCGAGACGACCAGGTCCAGCCCCGCGTCGTACGCCGCCTCCTCCACCCCGCGCAGCACCGCGCCCGACCCGGGGCTGTCCAGCGAGTGCACGATCAGGTCGACCAGCCGGGGCGCCCGCGCGGTGTCGAAGCGGGGGCGGCGCACGTAGCCGAGCCGGTCCAGCGCCTCCGTCACGCGCCGACGGGTCTCGGGCGCCACGTCCTCACGTCCGTTGACCACCTTGGACGCGGTCGGCACCGAGACCCCCGCCTCCCGGGCCACCACCGCCAGCGTCGGCCCGGCCGACGTGCTCGCACTCGCCGTACGGGCCATCCGGCAACCACCTCTCGGGATAGAAAGCGCTTCCTATCCTAGGTATGCCAGGCCCCGGCGGGAAGACCGGTGAAACGGGGGCAGCGCCTGGCGGGCGGCCGGTCAGTGCTCGTACGCGACGACGGTGTCCAGACCCGCGTGCTTCAGGGTCCGGTGAACCGCCGGACGGGCCCCGCGCACGGTGATCGTGACCGGTTCCTCCGCCCGGGTGGCCGCGCGCAGCAGCGCGTAGGCGCATGCCAGGTCGATGTGGTCCAGCCCGCTCATGTCCAGCGTCCAGGCGGTCGGCTCCACCAGGCGGTGGTCGAGGAGCAGCTCCTCCAGTACACGCAGCGCAGGGGCATCCAGGTCGCCGGAGAAGGCCAGCACGGCGTGCCGCCCGTCCGCCTCGGCGATCCTCACGGGGGCGACGCTGCTCGGGTGACGAGGGTCGACGGTCACGACGGCCTCCTCGGCGGCACAGGGTGGGCGTACGTGTGGGCGTGCGTGTCTCCCATTGTCCACCAGCGGCGCCGGGAGCGAGGATCGGAATAGATCCGGACGCCCCAGCGCTTTGACATGAGCGGTACGACTGTGCGGCGAAGGGCTGGTGAGCGCGTGATGGCAAGCCGGACGAATCCCGTGGTCCGTACGCCCCACGGGGCCGTACGCGGCAGGTACGAGCGCGGCGTCGCCGTGTTCCGGGGCATCCCGTATGCCGCCTCGCCCTTCGGCCCCCGCCGGTTCCGGCCCCCACAGCCGCCCGAGCCCTGGGACGGAGTGCGCGACGCGACCGCCTTCGGTCCCACGGCACCCAAGCCCCCGTACTCCGAAGCCTTCGCCCGCTATCTCTCCGACCCCGCGATCCCCGGCGACGACTGCCTCAACCTCAACGTCTGGACCCCCGACCCGGCCCCCGCCGCCCGCCTTCCGGTCCTGGTCTGGCTGCACGGCGGCGCCCTGACCAGGGGCTCCTCCGCCGTCCCCGTCTACGACGGCCGCACCTTCGCCCGCGACGGAGTGGTCTGCGTCTCGATCAACTACCGGCTGGGCGTCGAAGGCTACGGCCTGTTCCCCGACGCCCCCGCCAACGCCGGCCTGCGCGACCAGATCGCCGCCCTGGAGTGGGTGCGGGACTCCATCACGGCCTTCGGCGGCGACCCCGGCCGGGTGACGGTCGCCGGTCAGTCGGCCGGGGCCATCAGCACCGGCGCCCTCCTCGCCGCCCCACGGGCCCGGGGCCTCTTCCGGCGGGCCGTGCTCCAGAGCGGCGCACCCGAGGCCGCCGACCGGGACAAGGTGCGGCGCATGGTCCGCCGTATGGCCACCCGACTCCGGGTCCCCGCCACGGCCGAGGCGTTCGCCGCCGCCGACCGGGGCGAGCTGCTGCGGGCCCAGGCCGAGGTGGGGCGGTTCAGCAGCCCCGTGCTGGGCGGACCCGCCTTCGGCATCGTCGTCGACGGGGACGTGATGCCGGGAGACCCCTTGGAAGCGCTGGTCGACGGGGACGCGGCGCGCGGCGTCGACCTGATGATGGGCTGGACCTGCGACGAGTACCGGCTCTGGCTGGTCCCGGGCGGACTTCTGGAGCGCGTCGACCGGCTCGGCGCCGTCGCCCTCGCCGGGGCCCGCGCCCGCTGCCACTGCGGCAACGAGGTCGTACGCGGCTACCGCGCCCTGCGCCCCGGCGCCGGTGCCGCCGAGACCGTCGGCCAGCTGGTCACCGACCACCTCCTCCGGCTCCCGATGCACCGGGTGGCCGACGCGCGGCCCGGCTCCTCGTACGTCTACGAGTTCGCCTGGCCGTCCGGCCTGCCCGACCTCGGCGCCTGCCACGCCCTGGAGCTGGGGTTCGTCTTCGACTCCGGGGACCAGCCGGACGCGCGGCGACTCGCGGGCGAGGGTGCTCCGCAGGAGCTGGCCGACGCGATGCACGGGGCGTGGGTGCGGTTCGTGGAGTCCGGGGACCCTGGGTGGCAGGCGTGGGACGCCACGCACCCCGTGCGGGTCTTCGGGGACGGCGTCCCCTATACGGCGTACGGTCCGCGCGACGCGGAGTTCGACCTGTGGAAGGCCGACGTCACCATCCGAGGAATGCGGTCCAGGTTGCTGGCGTGACGGTGACGGTGTCGCCGACGGTTGTTTTGGAGTCGCGGATGTGGATGGCGGTGGGGTGGGTGGCTACTTCGACGCAGTTGCCGCCCTCGTCGCCGCTGTAGCTCGACTTGCGCCACTCGAAGGCGACCTCGATGCAGTTGCCGCCCTCGCTGCCGCTGTAGCTCGACTTGAACCACCGAAGTGCGGTGCTGCTCATTGCTCTCCCAAAAGACGGTCCAGCAGGTCCCTCGTGTCCTCGGGCGTGAGGGCCTGAGATCGCAGCATCGCACACTTCTGGGTGAGGATCGCCACCTCGTCCGGGTCGGCGATTAGTTGGCTGCCGCGTTGGTTCTCCGTGTAGGCGAGGCGCTGGTGTTCAGGGGTTTCGAGCAGGACGAACGGGCCGTCGAGGGACGCGTGACTGGCCCGGTCCAGAGGCAATACCTGAAGCATGAGCCCAGGCAGCTCGGAGCACGCGCGGAGATGCCGAAGTTGTTCTGCCCACACCTGCCGTCCACCGATGGGTGCGCGTACCACCGGCTCCCAGACCACGAAGCAAGTGATCGGCGGCTCCTTGCCCTGCAAGATCCCCTGACGTTCGATGCGTGCCGCCGCGAGACGGGCGATCGTGTCTTCGTCGTAGACCGGCACACGGCTGCGGAACACCGCCCACGCGTACGCCTCCGTCTGAAGAAGCCCCGGCAGCACCTGGTTCTCGTACGACGAGATGGCGATCGCCTCCCGCTCCCTGTCCAGGAACTCCTCTGCCCACAACGGAACCAGATCCACCTCCGGCATCTTGCTCAACGCAATGGACAACGCCCCCTTGGTCTGGAGGAGTTCGTCGAGCTGCTCGGCGAGATCCGGCTTCAGCGGGCGTCTGCCCTGCTCGATCGATGCGATCTGCTGCTCGCCGATGACGAACCGTTCGCCCAGTGACCGCTGGGTGTGCCCGGCGGCCTGGCGGTAGAGGGCGAGCAGCGCCCCCACCATCTTCATCGCGGAGGCGTTCCTCCGTGTCGTCGTGCCCATGTGGTCGAACTCCCCACCCGCCCGCGTACGTTCACCATCGCGCACCCGTACAGACCGGCTGTACGGCCATGCGCTCTGTCTCATGATGGCCACGGAGCGTGACCCTCGTCACGTGAACACCGAAACTCAACCCCCGTCCCCACGTGAGCGCTTCTACCGCCGGGAGCGCCGGTCCGTCCCCGCCGCACGGGCCTTCGCTCGCGAGACGCTCGCGGCGTGGGGCGTGCGGGAGCGCGCGGACGACGTCCTCCTGTGCGTCAGCGAACTGGCGACCAATGCGCTGGTCCACGGCGTACCGCCAGGCCGGGGCTTCCTGCTGCGGCTGCTGCCCTGGGGCGTGGGCGGCGTACGCGTCGAGGTGCACGACAGCGGGGACGGCGTACCGGCCGTGCCGCAGGCGGACGTGCGTGAGCCCGGCGAGGGCGGTCGCGGGTTGCTGCTGGTGTCGGAGCTGGCCGACAAGTGGGGCGTGGGGGAGCGGGACCCCGGCAAGGTCGTGTGGTGCGAGCTGGGTGCCCTCAGCTCTTCGGAGTGATCGGGCCCGACTCGAGATGGGTGACGTCCGGGGACGTGCCGCCGCCGTCCTGGCCGATGATCACCGCCACCAGGCAGCCGGCGGTGATCGCCAGCAACGCGGCGAAGCCGCCGAAGCGCCTGACATGTCGGCGTGTCGCCACAGATGCTCTCCTCTGTCGGGCCTGACGCGGCATCATTTCCGCCCGTTGGGCTTCCCCTGTGTACGGTGTCAGGTCGGCACGGCCCCGCGCAACGTCTCGGCCGCCGCCGGAGAGACCCCCCACCGCTTCGGACGTCGTCATGCTGACCCTTACCGACCTGACCGCCGGTTCCGGCCCGGTGCTGCGCCACCCGGAACCGGCTGCCGAGGCGGCGGCACGCACGGCGGTACAGCAGCACCTGGACGACGTGGTCGTCTGCGACGCGCGCTGGCGCCTGCCACCGGACGAAGGGCCCCGGGTGCGGGCGGGGCTGGCCGTGCTGCCCACCGGCCCCGACGGCGCGGGACCCGAGGACGCCGGGGTGGCGCTGCGCGAACTCGTCCGTGCAGGAGTCGTCGCCGTCGTCCCGGCACCCGCGACCGCCCCCACGCGTGAACTGCTGGAGCAGGCATCCCGCGCCGGGCTGCCGGTGCTGCTGCCCGCAGGGCCCTGGGACGCCCACGGGACAGTGCGCCGGGTACTACGGCGGCAACTGGCCGTCGAGCGGGAGTACGCGCAGGCGTCCGCACGCGTGCTCACACTGTCCGCGTGCGTTCCGGAGCAGGCGGACGGTCCGGCCCGGCTGCTGCGGGAGGTGGCGGCCGTCACCGGCGGTCCCGTGCTGCTGGCCGAGCCGGGAGGGGCGGAGTGGGCGCGGCTGGCCGCCGTACAGCCGAGGGCGCTGGAGCAGGTGCGGTCGGGGCGGGCGCGTACGGCCTTCGTGCCGTACGGCGACGGACGGGAGCTGGTGCTGCACGCGGTGGGCCGCGACCGCCCGCACCCGGTGCTGGCCGCCGTCCTGCCCGGAGGCGGGCCCCCGCACCTTCGGCAACTGCTGGCGCACACCGCCGGGCAACTGACCCTGCTGGACGCCGCGCTGCGCAGCCGCCGGGACCGTGAGGTGCTGCGCACCGCGCTGCGAGGCATCCGTGTCTCGGTGCTCCAGTACCTGATGCTCGGCAACTGGGAGGGCGCCGTACGCGTCGCCGAACCGCTGGCCGGGCTGGGCGCCGCCGAGGCCGGGGTCGGCGAGGTGCTGGCCGCCGGACGCGGGGTGGTGGCCGTCCTCCAGTGCGCGCCCGGGGAGGACCGTACCGGGGCCGCGTACGCCTGTGAGGAGGCGGTGGGCGGCGGGG
Source organism: Streptomyces sp. AC602_WCS936 (assembly GCF_019049125.1). Lineage (NCBI taxonomy): Bacteria > Bacillati > Actinomycetota > Actinomycetes > Kitasatosporales > Streptomycetaceae > Streptomyces > Streptomyces sp. AC602_WCS936. The sequence continues at coordinate 82,538 of NZ_JAGMUF010000031.1, forward strand.
GACTGGTGGTGCCGTGCCCGGCGGACCCGCGCCACGTGATCGTGGTGCTCCCGCAGGACCCGGGCGGCACGGCCCCGTTGACCGTGCTGCGGCCGGTGGTGGGGCAGTCGCCCGGGCGGTTCGCCGGGGTCTCCGGGCCGCGGCCGTGGTCGCAGACGGCCTCCGCCTACGGGGCGGCCGTGCGCGCGCTGACGGCCGCCGAACGCGACCCGGAGCGGATAGTGCGGGACTTCGGCGGGTCCTCGCTCCTCGCCTTCCTCTCGCCGAGGGCACGCGCCTGGTCCCGCCAGGTCTGCGGCGGGCTGCGGAGGCTGACGGAGGAACAGCGCGCCCAGGCCGTGCCGACCGCACGCCGGGCCCTGTCGTACGGGGCGCTCAGGGCCGGACGGCTGCTCGGCGTCGACCGCACCACCGCCAACAAGCGGCTCCGGCTGGTCCTGGAGGCGATGGGGCTGGACCACCGGCAGGTCACGCACCGCGCGGTCGCGGACCTGGCCTTCCAGCTCGCCGACCTGCCCGATCCGCCGGACGACGCGTCGAGCGGCTCCGGGGCCGGACTGCGGTCGCTGCTGCGTCAGGCACCGGTCGTGGAGTGGGCGACCCGTGAACTGGCCGTCCTGGACCACCCGGAGGACGCCCCGCCGGACGGCAGGCTGGGCTGCTCAGACGGCCCGGAGTGCTGCGGGGCCTCGGCACGGCGGCTCCTGGTCACCTGGCTGGGTCTCAACTGCCGGGCCGGCGCGGCGGCCGAGGCGCTGGGCATGCACCGGAACACCTTCGCGGCCCGGCTGCCGGTGCTCGGCGCCCGGCTGCGGCTGCCGTTGCGGGACCAGGGAGCCGCGCCCTACCAGGCGCTGTGGCTGCTGGTGGCCGCCGGGTACATCCCGGTGACCGACGTACCGGACCCGACGGACCCGACGGACTCGACGGACCCGGCAGGCTGACCAGGCCCGCACAGCGCACCTCACCTGCACACGGGACCGCCTCGGATGCACGAGGCGGCGCGGCGGGCGGCATGCCTACGATCCCGGCGTCCGGGCGACGGACGCGAAGGGCAGGCGCCGCAGCGGTCCGCCGGTGCGTCCACTGTCCCCGCCCGGCCAGCCACACCGCCACACCCACCGCATACCGCATGCGGAGAATCAGGAGACATCACGTGCGCACCTTCCTGCGCAGAGCCGCCGTCACCGCGACCTGCCTGGGCGCCCTCGGCGGCGCGGTGGTCGGTACGGCCGCCCCGGCCATGGCGGCATCCTGCAACACCACCACCAAGTCCATCGACGACCGCGGGTACACCGGTCCCTGGCCGGACAACTGGACCATGAAGGCCACCATGTGCTCGTACCGGTCCGGCAGCTACATCTACAGCTACGCGAAGCTGTCCTGGGACCGGCCCGCCTCCTACGGCAACGCGCCGCACCTGATCTTCGACGCGGCCAAGTTCCGGGTCGCCCTCAAGAAGAGCATCTCCGGCGCGACGGACCCGGTCCGCTACCGCCGGGACTTCGGCATCGAGGGCCGCCTGGAGGACGGGGACGGCTCGTACACGACCCCGACCATCCGGCACGCCATCTCGCGCTACGCCCTCGGCGACGGCGCCTGGAAGCTGAACTGGAACAACGACGGCGACGGCTACAAGACCTACCGCGTCACCGCCTCCCCCCGCGTGTGAGGAGCCCCGACGGCACCGTCTCGTCACCGGGAGCCGGTGGAACGGGCGGTGCCGCCGGCCCACCCCAGAACAACCAACAGCCCTGCCATCACCACCACCCCGGCGGCGATCACACGCCCCAGTCCGCCCCCCGCACCGCTCACCGGAACCAGCGCGGCGCCCAGCACGACGCCCGCCCCGGCACAGGCCGCGACCGCCTCCGCCCACACGCGTGCGGCCCCGCGTCCCCACCGCCACGGCCACGTCTCACTCGTCACCAGGTAGGCGACCAGCAGGCCGACCACGCAGGCGCCTTCCCACCAGGCCGGATCACCGGCGGAGGCCGCGATCGCCACGACACCGGCCGCCAGCACCGTCGTACGGTGCCGCAGCAGACGGTGGGGCCACCGTGCGGACTCCAGCGTCGGGCGCCGGTCCAGGGACGGAGCCGCCCACACCGCGAACGCGACCGCGCACCCGAACACCACGGCCTCGGGCGCACCGCTCACCGTCGCCCACGGCCGCCATGCCATCACGAGGGCCGCCACGCCGAGCACCCGCACGGGCAGGGTGCCGGCCCAGTACCCCAGGTACTCGCGGACACCGACCCGGACACCGCCCCGGGCATCGAGCATCGTCATCCCGCGCGCCCCCTTCCGCCGACCCGCCCCGACAGCAGCGGCGCCAACGCCAGGTCCAGCGACTCGCCCACGACGTGCCGCACCACCGGCACCCCGCTGTCCCGCAGGGCGAAGCGCATCGCGCCCCGCTCCGCGTGCCACAGCCGCAGCCCCAACTCTCCCGCCGCGTCCCCGGGTTCGACCTGGGGGTCGCCGCTCGGGATCTCCACGACGACCGGGCGGCGCCCGCGCTCCTGGAGATCACGCAGCACCTTCAGCATCCGTGCGTCGCTCAGCGGCGTGAACACGTACACGAGCGCTCCCTCCGGCAGCGCGGGCGGCGGCAGCCGCTCCAGGCCGGGCGCGTCGAAGCGGCGGTCCTTGCGGACGTCGAGGACGCTCTCCACGATGCGGTAGAACGCCGCGTCCCCGGTGCCCGGCGCCAGCCATCGCGTGGTGCCCCCGGTCGAGACGACCCCCACCCGGTCGTGGGTGCGCAGGTAGGCCCGGGTGAGCCCGGTGGCGGCGCGCACCGTCTCGTCCAGGGACGACAGCCCGGTCACCGGGTCGACGACGTCCCCGAACGCGTCGATCAGCATCACCGTGTCGGCGGCCCGCTCGGCCGCGAAGCGGTGCAGCTGCACGGACCCGCGCCGGGTCGTCGACGGCCAGTGGATGCGCCGCTGCCGTTCCCCGGGCACCCAGGGGCCCACCCCGATGACCTCGATCCCCTCACCGGCCTGCGGCGAGGCGTGCTCGCCGAGCCGCTGCGGCAGCCGTACCGGGATCGGGGTGAACCGCGCCTGCGTGGCCTGCGGGAAGACGGCCACCTCCTGCTCCGCCACCCGCACGGTGCGCCGTACGGTGCCCCCGGCGTCGTACACGTCGAGGTCCACCGGTCCGAGCGACCAGCGGCCCCAGTGCAGCGCGGTGTGGCGCAGCGTGACGGTCGACGGGCCGACGACCACCTCGTCGAGCCGCAGGCCGGGGCCGAGCGTGACGCCGGGGTCGAGGCGGACTGCGTCCCCGTCGTGGGCCACCGAGACGCGCAGGGTGACGGTGTCGCCCTCGAAGCAGCGGCTCGGTTCGACGGTCGCCGTCGTCTCGACGCGCCGGGGGTGGGCGCGGGGCAGCGACAGCGCGAGCAGCACCAGCGGTGCCGCCGCGAGCGCCAGCAGCCACGCCCGCCCGGTGAGCAGCGCGGCGGACAGCGCGACGACGGCGACGGTCAGCAGGCGCAGCGTCCGCTCGCTCGGGCGCGGCCCGCCGGGCGGCGGGGGCGGCGGCTGCGCCGGGGCGGTGCGCCCCTCAAGGGCGCGGACCACACCCGCGTCCGGTGGCGGCGCGGGCGCGGTCATGACGAGGCGTTGGCGACGGTGGCGGCCGTACGCCGGGTCGTCGGCGTGCCGACACTGCCGACGATCTCGCGCAGCACGTCGTCCGTGGACACCTCGCGCACCCACAACTCGGGCCGCAGCGAAACCCGGTGGGCCAGCGCGGGCACCGCGAGGGATTTGACGTCCTCCGGGACGACGTAGTCGCGGCCGTCCAGCACGGCGCGGGCGCGCGCCAGCTGGGCCAGGGCGAGCCCGCCGCGCGGTGAGGAGCCGATACTGATCTGGGGGTGGTCGCGGGTCGCGCCGACGAGGGCGACGGCGTACTCCAGCAGGTCGTCGTCGATCTCCACGCGCTCCACGACGGCCCGCCACGCCACGACGTCGGCCGGCCCCGCGAGCCTTTCGAGCACGGCCTCGGGCGCGGCCCGGTCGATCCGGGCCCGCAGCATCGCAAGTTCCTGCCCGGCGGTCAGATAGCCCATCCGCACGCGCAGCTGGAACCGGTCGAGCTGCGCCTCGGGCAGGGAGTACGTGCCCTCGTACTCCACCGGGTTGGCGGTCGCGATGACGACGAACGGGTCGGCGAGCGGCCGGGTCTCGCCGTCCACCGTCACCTGCGACTCGGCCATCGCCTCCAGCAGCGCGGCCTGGGTCTTGGGCGGCGTCCGGTTGATCTCGTCGGCGAGCAGGAGGTTCGTGAAGACCGGGCCGGGGTGGAAGACCATCTCGCCGGTGCGCTGGTCGTACAGCGGCGTTCCGGTGACGTCGGAGGGCAGCAGGTCGGGCGTGAACTGGATGCGGCGGAAGTCCAGGCCGAGAGTGGTGGCGAAGGACCGCGCGAGGAGGGTCTTGCCGAGTCCCGGCAGGTCCTCGAGGAGGACGTGGCCGCCGGCCAGCACGCCCAGCATCACCAGTTCGAGGGCGTCCGCCTTGCCGACGACCGCGCGGCCTATCTCGCGCAGTACGGCGCCGGCCTGCTCGCCGACCTGCTCGGCGGTGCGAAGCTCGGGCGTGGGGTCAGTCGTCACGTCGCTTGTTCCTTACCGGTGCGGGGTGCGGGGTACGCGGTGTTGGTCGCGGGTGCGCCGAGGGTTTCGAGGCGGTCGACGAGGCGGCGCAGTACGTCGACGGGGACCTCGCCGTCGGGTCCGGTCCGGGGCGGCTCGGGGCCGAGCCACGGCCACAGTTCGGGGCCGATCAACTCGGCCGCCCGGTCGGGCTGCTGGTCGAGCGAGACGTGGTGGTGCTCGGCGAGCGCGGCGGTGTACAGGTGGCGCAGCTCGGGCCGGAGCACCGCACGGTAGTAGAGGGCGCCGTCGGGTCCCGTCGCGGTCCCCACGTTCCGTCGCCACTCGCCCATGCCCGGCGCCCGCGTCCGCAGCAGCCGCACCTCGCCCCGGTGTCCGGAGTCGAAGGCGTCCGCCCCGGCGACGTATCGGGTGACGACCAGTGCCACGACGGCGAGCAGGGCCAGCAGGGCGCCGGCCGCCTGGAACCCGTCGAAGAGCAGGACGAGCAGGACGCCGGAGCCGGCGACCGCGCCGCCGAGCAGCCCGAGCCGGCCCAGCGTGAGCATGTCCCCTCCGGGGGTGTCGTCCACCGGCCGGTTCACCGCGCGTCCTCCCGGTCCCGCAGCAGCGCGTCGATCTCCTCCAGGGCGTCGGCCGCGGCCTCGCGGTGGGACGCGTCCATCGGGTGCGACGAGTAACGCGCCTCGCGGAACAGCGCGGTCAGGCGCGGTGCGGCCGGGCCCGGCGCCAGTCCCGCCGTGACGGCGCGGGCGAGGAGGTCGGCGGGACTGTCGGAGGCGTGCCGGGGCACGCCGGACGCGACGAGGGCGTCCTCCATCCCGGCGTAGCAGGCGATGACGGCCGCGCGGGCGTCACCGGTGTCGGCCAGGGCGCGGCGGCCCGACCGCACGGCGGACAGGAGCAGACGCGCGTCGTCGTCCTCGGTCACCGGGGCCGCGAGGCCGGGGCGCTGCGGCACCCTGAGCCCGAGCCGCCGCAGCCGTCGTACGACGGCGACCACGACGAGCACGACGACCACTGCGGCCAGCAGGCCGAGCAGCAGATAGAGGGGGAGTGACGCGTCGTGGCCCGGGTCCCCTCCCTCCTGCCCGGGCATCGGATCGCCGGGGACCGGCTGAGTGGGGAGCGGCGTCGGGACGACCGGCGGCGGGGCGGGCTGGTCGCCGCCGGTGGAGAACCGGTGCAGGACCAGGGCCAGGACGCCGATGACGCCCGCCCCGGCGAGCAGCAGCGGCGCGGCGAGCTCCCGCAGCCGTTCCTCGCCCGGCGGCAGCGCGGCACGGTAGCTGTTGAACCGGGGGCGCAGGCGCTGGACGGCCTTCATGACCGCGACCGTCCAGGCGACGGACGCCCCGATCACGATGAAACCCCAGTGGCCCAGCGGGCCCTCGCCCGAGTGCAGCAGCCCTTCCTCGGGCCGCAGCACCAGCGCGGCCACGGCCAGCGCCGCGACCACCCCGGCGGCGACCACCGCCCCGGGCACCGTCCGCTGTCCGGGCCGCCCCCCGTGTTCCATCGCTCCCCCTGTCGACCTGCCGAACTGTCGAACCCGTCCCCCCGAACGTCAGTTCACGCAATCCTGGCATACGCCTCGCCCGCTACGACACGGACCGCTCCCCACGACGACCGGACCACCGGCCGTCGGTCACGCCGACGCCAGGGCCGCCGCGACCGACCTGATCGTCTCCGGCCCCACCCGGCAGCAGCCGCCGACCATCCCGGCCCCGGCCGCCCGCCACCGGCGCACCTGCCCGGCGTCGAACGAGGAACGCCCCGTCCAGGACCGCGCCTCAGCGTTCCAGGCCTCCCCGCTGTTGGGGTAAACGACAACCGTCTTCCCGGTGACGCGGGCGGCGGTCTCCACGGCGCCGGGGACGTCGTCGGGCGCGCAGCAGTTCACGCCCACCGCGATCACCTCCTCCGCGTCCGCGGCCAGGGCGAAGGCCTCCTCCAGCGGCTGGCCCGCGCGGGTGCGGTCGCCCGTGATGGTGTACGACAGCCAGGCCGGCACGCCCAGCCCGCGCACCGCCCGCAGCAGCGCCGCCGCCTCGTCGGTGTCGGGGGCGGTCTCCAGCGCGAGCACGTCCGGGCGGGCGGCGGCCAGTACCTCCAGGCGGGGGCGGTGGAAGCGCTCCAGCTCCGCGACCGTCAGCCCGTACCGGCCCCGGTACTCGGAGCCGTCCGCGAGCATCGCCCCGTAGGGGCCCGCCGACGCCGCCACCCACAGGCGGCGGTCCGCCCGTGCGCGGCGCGCCGCCGCCCGCGCCGACTCCACGCTCAGTTCCATGAGTTCGGCGGCGCGTCCACGGCCGGTCCCGCGCCGGGCGAACCCCTCGAACGTGGCCTGGTAGCTGGCGGTGATCGCCACGTCCGCGCCCGCCCCGAAGTAGGCGAGGTGCGCCTCGGTGATCGCCTCGGGATGCTCGTCGAGCAGGCGTGCCGACCACAGGTCGTCGCTCAGGTCGTGGCCCGCCGACTCCAGCTGGTTGGACAGGCCGCCGTCGAGCACGAGGGGGCGGCCGGAGGCGAGGGCGTCGGCGAAGTCGCTGGTCATGGGCCGAGGTTAGTCAGTTCCCCCGTGGCGGCCCCGGAGGCTCGTCCCCCGTGCGAGCTGCAGCGAGGTGTCCACCGTGAGGTGACGACGGGATGACCCGAGACGTGGCGCGGGCCCGCCCGGCGCCGGACCCGTCGAGCTTCCGGTTCCGCTACCGCAGTCGATGCCGCATCTGCGTCAGGCGGCGGTCGAAACGGAGGTTGAACCAGGTCAGCCAGCCCAGGAACGCCACCGCCAGCGCGAGCGTCCAGCTCCCGGCGGCGACGGAGCCGGAGACGAACCAGAGGACCGAGGCGCCGAAGAAGATCAAGATCATGAGCGGGAACGCCCACCAGCGGTTGCGCCGCAGTAGCCGCTGACGGGATTCGACCAGTGCCGCCATGGCCTCCCGCTGCCTCGGGTCCTCGGGAGGCGGCCCGCCCTTGAGGATGCGTCGTTCCATGGCGGGCACGTCGTCCGGCGCGGTGCCGGAGTCCCGGGCGTCCTGCCGACGGCGGCGGCGTACCAGGTGCACGATCCACAGACTCACCAGGGCGGCACTGATCAGGGCGTACAGCCAGGCGTCGAACCCGTCGACGATCAGTCGGAAGGTCAGGTTCGCGGCCAGTGCGACCAGGCCGATGACCGACAGCCTGTCCCGCCACCGACGGTCGGGGAATTCGTCGTGCCGCTCACGTCTTCTCATGCTCACCTCTCGGGTGGTCGGGTCCCGTCGTGACGTCACGTGAGCGTCCAGGTACCCGGCCGAAGGGCGGGAACACTTCGGCCGGCGCCGAAGCAACGGGCCCATAGCGTGCGGGACATGAACGACACGACCACCGTCCCCACCGCACCCGTCACGCCCGTCACCCCCGCCGGCACCGTCACCGGCATGGTCGAGCACGTCCTCGCCCTCGCCGCCACCTGGACCCGCTGGGACGGGCGGCCCGCCCACGTCGACGGGCGCGTCTACGCCCCGCACAAGGCGATCCGCCGGGTCGCCGACCACATGGTCGACCATCTCGCCGAGATGGAGGCGCGGCTGGCGGGGGAGGAGACGCAGCCCGACCAATGGCACGCCTCCATGGTCACCACGGACGCGGACCGCGCGCCCTTCACGCGGGAGGACCTCGACGAGGCCCGCAGCCGCCTCACCCGCCTCGCCCGGATCTGGGCCAACCGCCTCGACGCGCTCACCGAGGAGCAGCTCGACCACTCGCCCGGCGAGGGCTGGAGCTTCCGCCGACTGGCCGAGCACCTCGAGGAGTCCGTGTACTACGCCGATGCGGTGGGTGACCTGTCGTGACTGTGTTCGCCGAACTGCACCGCGCCGGTGAGCCGCTGCTGCTGCCGTGCGCCTGGGACCACGCCTCGGCGTACGCGTTCGCCGCGCGCGGGTTCCGGGCGATCGGCACGACCAGTCTGGGCGTGGCGGCGGCGGCCGGGCTGCCGGACGGGGCGTCGGCGACCCGCGACGAGACACTGCGGCTGGCCCTCACCCTGGGCTCGGGGCCGTTCCTGCTCTCCGTCGACGCGGAGGACGGCTTCAGCGACGACCCCGACGAAGTGGGGCATTTCGCGCGGGAGTTGGCGGCGGTGGGTGTCGTGGGCGTCAACCTGGAGGACGCCCTCGGCCCCGCCGACCGGCACGCCGCGAAGATCGCCGCGGTCCGGGCGGCGGCCCCCGGCCTGTTCGTCAACGCCCGTACGGACACGTACTGGAGCGGCGACGGCTCCTTCCCGGAGACGGTGCGACGCCTGGACGCCTACCGGGAGGCCGGCGCCCACGGGGTCTTCGTCCCCGGCCTCACCGACCCCGGCGCGATCGGCGACCTCGTCGCCCACCTGGGCCACGTCCCGCTGAACGTCCTCCACTCGCCCACCGGGCCCGCCCTGCCCCACCTCGCCGACCTGGGCGCCAGCCGCGTCAGCCTCGGCTCGCTGCTGTACCGGCGGGCGCTGGGTGCCGCCCTGGAGGCGGCTGACGACGTACGCGCGGGGCGGGCGCCGGGCGGGGCGGCGCCCACGTACGAGGAGGTGCGGGCTATGGGGAAGCCGGGATCAGTCCCCCTCGAGATGCAGCTCCAGAGATGAGTCCCCGGCGCACCGGACGGCAAGTGCGTCGATCCGCTCCAGCTGCGATGAATGAGGCGTGCGGTCGCACCCGGACCGCAGTTCTCGAATCTCGAGCAGGAATTGTTCCATCTGCTGTGCAGTCAGAATGAGGCTGCCGTACGGGTCGACCCTCTGCAGCATCGGGAGTCCGGCGCTCTCGCTCAGGTCCGCGAACACGTCCGATTCATCGGGAACAGAATCGACTACCCTTATCTTTCTGCCTTTCGAGCTGGTTCCCTGCTGCCGCACCTGAACGAGAATGACATCAACACCCATGCCCGTATTTTAGGGCATGGGTGTTGATGTGTGTCAGTCCGACGGGAATGCGGTGATCAGCTTGTGATTACGCACCACCACGCGAAGGCGCCGTGGTGTCGCCTCCCTCCAGAGCCCTGTTGATCATCTTCTGGATCTTCGCCTTGCTTGTTGTATTGAACTTGCTCTTGTGCTGGTAATTCGGGTCGCTCGTGTTCACGTGGCGGTTCCAGATGTGATCCCATCACCCCTTTGAGATCGGAACCGTACAGGTCGAGTTGTGAACGAGAATCGGTGTTTCGTCTGCCAGGGCGAAATAGGTGTGCAGGTCCTCGACAGTGAGGTTGTAGGTGCGATCATGCTGCTCGAAGGGCCGGTTCTCGGTGACGAGTATCGTGTGGCCCTCGTCGTCGAGCAACGTCATGCCCGCCGTGAGCCGGCCGGCCTACACCCAGCGCTTCTCGGACGGAGACCAGAAGGGGTATTCATGAGTTGCCGTCAGCTTCTCGACACCGCTCTCGGTGACGATCAGGCGCGTCACTTCACGAGTGCCCCGTTCGCTGGACTCGGGGGCAGCGGCCAGAACCTCGTCGCCGAGATCGAGGTCCTCTATTTCCCATCGTCGTCCAGTGAGCGGAGCGCCACGGCGTGAAGGTCGCCCAACGCCTCGCGGACGCACAGGACTTCTCCGACGAGGTGCAACGGCGACTGCGACCGGCCAACATGACGGACACGTACGCGAAGGCGTGGAGGGTCTGGACGCGATTCTGTGAGGCGCAGGAGTACCCCGAACTGGATGCCACATGCAGCGCGTTGGTGGCGTTCGTCGTGTGGCTGCTTGACCGGGGCTGTGTGGACGGGAAGGGCTACGCCGCGTCGCCGGCGAGCACGATCCTCGTCGGCGCGGTCGTGGAGCTGCGCCGCCGAGGCGCGGAGGTGAGCCGGGACGACCAGGGGCAGGCCCGGGCGACGCTGGAGGCGGCAGCCGTGGAACTGCTGGCGGCGGGGGAGCGGCGCGGCCGGGGCCAGGCCGCCGCGGCCGAGGTCCCCGACCTGTACCGGGTGGCGAGGGCCTGCCCCGGCACCCTCGCCGGCGCCCGTGACAAGGCGCTCGTCCTGACCGGCTTCCACTACGCCTCGCGCACCCAGGACCCCGCCGGCCTCCTCGCCGGGGACGTGGCCCTCACCCCGCGCGGCCTGGTCGTGTCGGTACTCACCGGCAAGACCAAGCACTGCGTCCGCGACGCGAAGATCAACTACTAACAGGAGCCGGCAGTCTGCCCGGTGGAGGCGTGGAAGGCGTACCGGATCCGCCTCGCAGCCGACGCCCCGCCGCGCTGGTCGGTGCCGACCGCCCCCGCGTTCGTCGGCGTCGACCGGCACGGCAACGTCACCGGCGGCATGGTCTCCGACTCCGTCACCCGGGCCGTGAAGCGCATCAGCGCCCGCGCCGGGGGTCCCGCTCGCCTGGACCGGCCACTCCCTCCGCATCGGCCTCGCCAAACCGCCCGCCGCAGGGGCAAGGACGCCGTGGCCATCGCCGACCAGGGCGGATGGGCCCGGCACTCCCGCTCCATGAACGGCTACTTCCAGCGGGTCGACGGCTGGGAGGACAACGCCACCGCCGGCCGCACCTGACCGCCGGACTGACGACAGGGACCCCGCCGCAGTCGGCAGACTCCCTCAACGCTTGCTCCACAAGGTCGCCCGCTTCTCGTACGCCAAGGTCGCCGAGTACCAGCAGCACGGACTGGTCCACTTTCCCGCCGTGATCCGCCTCGACGGCCCCGCAGGCCCCTACACCTCGCCGCCCGCCTGGACCAGGCCCGATCTTCTCGTCGATGCCCTCGGGATCGCGGCGATCCGCGCCACATCGACGGGCCCGAGGTCAACGGCCGCGCTCGCTCCTTCGCCTTCGGCGAGCAGGTCGACACAAGGGTTCATCCGGTCCTCCGCCTTCCAAGGAACTCCTCGGCCACGCCCACATCGGCGTCACCGCCGGCGTCTACGTCCACGTCCGACTCAGCCTCCCACGCCAAGCCATCGACACCCTCGGGGACGTGCTGCACGAGGGCGACGCCCCCGAAGAGCCGTCGCCATCGGCGAGCATCGTCCGCTGACGTTGCCGTCACAACTCCGGTGGGATCCTCCAAAACTTCCTGGAGGATCCCGCCGCTATGTCATGCATCGCCCTCAGAAAGGATCACAATGGCAAGAATTCTTTCACAGCACTCCTCGCCATAAAGCATCACTTCCATTTTCCCGGCCTGTAGGTGTATTAGCTTGATCTCGCTCGACTCTGCACTGCGGAACGCAGACAATAATTCATCTACCAGCCGCACGGCAGCTCCGTCATCACGAACCTTCGCCCTTCTGAGGCGATGCTCGAAGATTCGAATCAGTGACTCCCTGGCGACCGCGCTCTCGTGAAGAACGGTCGCACCGTACTCGTCAACCGAAGAGGCGAACTGGCACATTCCCAGGCGACGCGCCTCAGCGGCGATGAAACCTGCATCCATCAGCCTGCCCCCGGTAGATGCCATGGACCTCGGTTGATGCTGATCTCAGCACCGTCGATGACCCCTTCCACCAAAAGCTCACTCTCGCCGTAAATATCTTGCGGACCCTTGATTAGGCGATCCTGTATATCCGCTCGACGGTGACGCATGACGATCCCGGGGCCATTCCCTAGTTCCGCAGCGTCCAAAGCCACGCCTTCGTAATCGTCCGTCCACGACGTGAATGGACTGTCGAGGTTGCCGCCATTGTGTGAAGCAGCGTCAGCATCTCCACCTCGCGGCACCGCTCGCCCTTCGAGGGCATCGTCATACTTCGAGTGGCCCCAATCGATTCCGCGGTATACATGTTCCCCAGTCTCTCCACAGTTATGGACAAGGACGGGCACGGCCCCCGCCAGCACATAGTACGTGTGGACGTCACTGACGGTCAGGTTGTGTACGGTCTCCGACTCCGCTGTCCAGCGCTTGAGCGCGGTGACCTTGACGTAGGTGCCGGCGCTGGTCTTCAGCCACTGGCCCGACTGCAGGTCGGTGGCGTCGATCCACCTGCCGAGTTCCTCGACCCAGAAGGGGTGACCGTCGGTCGCGGTGACTGATGCGGTCTTGGTCCCCTTGTCTCCGTCGATGTCGATGGTGACACGGACCAGGTGCTTGACGCCCTCTCCCTTGATCTTGGCGGTTACTGTTTGAACAGTGGTCTTTCCTGTTTCCGGGTCAGTTGCGACAACCTCGTCTCCGACGTCGACGTCCTTGATTTCCTTGGTTGTACCGTCAGCCATCAAGACGAGGGTGCCGGGTGTGAAGCTGTTGCCGACCTTGCAGGCTTTCTGAGCGAGTCGGCTACTCTGCCACCACTCACCGACAGCGTCGATGAGTTTGCTACCCAGGGCCCACAGCTTCTTTCCGAGCTCGACACCCTTGGCCCAATTCCAGGGAAAGCCGTATTTGAGCGCCAGTTTTCCGACGACGCCGCCTACGAGGCTGGTGACGACGTTGACCGCGGTGGCGGCGCAGGCGCCGAGCGAGCCGGTGGTGAAGCAGTCGAGTGCGTCGGTGATGCCGAGTTCGTCGGCGATGATCTGGGATATTTCCTTGGCGACGGCTATTGCTCGGCGTTTGGCCGCGCTGGCCTGGTCCTTCGCTGCTTGCTGCTGGCGCTTCTTGATCGCGGGGGCGGAGTCGTACCCGAGGGCTTTGCTGAGGGTCCAGCCGGCGGCGGCCGCGTTCTGCGACAGCTTGGGCGGTCCCATCTCCTGCCCCGGAGTTGTGTTCTCGCACTGGGGGCACGGCCGTGTGTTGCAGTCGATGAAGGGGCACAGGCCTGTGGGGTCGGCATGTGTGGCGGGGTTGTTGTTGCCGTAGTTGTAGCCGTTGATCTGCTGGGGGTTGGTGAGGTTCATCACCGGGTCGAGGGAGATGAACCGTCCGCTGGACGGGTCGTACTCGCGTGCGCCGAGGTGGACGAGTCCGGTGGTCTGGTCGTTGGTGCCGCCGACGAAGCCCTTGTCGTTGACCCAGGAGGAGGGGTTGGCCGCGGTCTGGTCGCGGGCGACGCCGAATGAGTCCATGCGTCGGCGCTGGGTGGTGCCGTCGGTGGAGGCGATGGCGAGCTGGGCGGTTCCCTGGTGGTCGCCGGCCAGGTAGGTGACGCCGTCGGTGGTGCGCTGGGCGATCGTCTGACCGCCGAAGGAGTAGTAGCGCGTGGCCTGGATGGTCTTGCTGGCCTTGTCCAGGCGGAGTTCCATGCCCGGCAGGTAGAGGGTCTTGTCCTGGGTGGTGTCGCGGAGCAGGCGTGCGCCGCCCGCGGCGTAGATGAACTTGGTGGTGGTGCCGTCGGCTTCTTCGACCTGAGTGAGGTCGTTCTGTTTGTCCCAGGTGAGGGTTTGTGTGTCTCCGCCGATGACCCGGCTGGTGGTGTTGCCGGTCTTGTCGTAGGTGTAGGTGTCTTGTGCGGTAACGGCGGGGGTGGTGCTGGTGGCTTCGGTCTGGGTGACCGTCTTGGTGAGCTGGTGGGGGCCGGCGTCGCCCTCGCCGTAGGTGTAGGCGGCGGTGGAGGTGGGTTTGCCGGCGATGCCATGGCGGGTGATGCCGGTGCGGTTGCCGGTGACGTCGTAGGTGTAGGTGTTCCAGTAGGGGGAGACGCCGCCGACGTTGGAGGCGGTGGGTGTGGCGGTGCAGGCCGCGTCGCGGGTGCCGGTGCCGGATGCTCCGTTGGGGGTGCTGGCGGAGGTCCAGGCCTCGGTCATGCGTCCGAGTGCGTCGTAGGTGAGGCACTGGGCGTCGTTGGGGCCGCCGGCCGGTCGGTCGGCGATGGAGCGGACGTTGCCGGCGTCGTCGTATCCGTAGGTGGTGTCCAGAGCGGGCGAGGCGGCGTTCTCGACGCGGACGCTCTGGCGGAGGAGGCGTTCGGTGCCGCGTTCGTAGCGGAAGTCGAGCCAGGTTTTGCGGTCGGTGGAGCGGCCGCTCCAGAGTTCGACGCCTTCCAGGTGGCTGGTGGGTGAGTAGACCGCGTCGGCGACGTAGGTGGTGGAGCCGTCCAGGGAGGTGCCCATGCCGACGGGGCGCTGGAGGTCGTCGTATTGGAAGGAGACGCTTTCGCCGGGGAGTCCGCCGGCGGCGGGGTAGCTCTGGGCGAGGATGGTGCCGTCCTGGTTGTAGCCGGTGTTGAACTCGTAGGTGCCGCCGAGTTCGGGTTCGGCTGTCTTGGAGATGGTGTACCGGGTGACTTCGGGCTGGTACATCGGGTCGAGCGAGGGGTACAGCACGGAGCTGTAGACGGCGCCGTTGCGGTAGGTGTACTGGCCGTAGAGCTTGCCCTTGGCGATGGTGTCGTACTTGGTCAGGGTGAGGCGGGTGCCGGTGTCCGCGGGTCCCTGCCAGGTGCCGGTCGGGCGGCCGATGGCGTCGTAGGTGGTGGTGGTCGTGTAGCCGCGGGAGTCGGTGACGGCTGTCTGGCGGTCGAGGTCGTCGTAGGCGACCGTGGAGCGGTCGGCGTCGGGGTCGGTGCTGGCGATCTGGCGGCCGCGCTGGTCGTATTCGTAGCTCCAGCTGTTGCCGGCCTGGTCGGTGACCTTCTTGAGCTGGCCGGATGGTGTGTAGGTGTACTTGGTGGAGATGTAGTCCTCGGCGGTGCCGGTCGGCCGCGGGGCATCGCTCTTGTAGTGGCGCAGTTCGACCGTGCGGTCGCGGACGTCGGTGATGGTGGTGGTCGGCGTCTGCCCGTTGGGTGGGTCGACGTGGACGCGGTCGCCGCCGTAGGTGTAGGTGGTGCGGTTCTCCTCGATGTTGCCGACCTTGAAGATGGTGGCGGTGGTGCGGCCGGCACCGTCGTACTCGGTCACCGTCTGGGCGTCGACGTCGGAGTTGTCGGGCTGGAACAGGCTGGTGGCCGGGTCGCCGGTCGTGTAGTAGGTGTCGTTGGTCTTCACGAGACGGCCGGAGCCGTCGTAGTAGGTGTCGGCGATGAGGCGTCCGCCGTCGGGGCCCTCGGTCTGGATCTGGCGGGGCCGCAGGAGTCCGTCGTAGAGCTGGTACTCGCTGCCGTAGGTGGTGCCGCTCTTCTCGATCTTTTCGGTGCGGACGTAGGACGGCCCGTCCTTGCGGACTGCGTAGGTGTACTTGATGGACGGGCTGAAGTCGGCGGCCTTCGGGCGGTCGGGCATCCAGACGGAGGTCAGGCGGCCCAGGGCGTCGTAGGCGAGGTCGGTGCGCTTGCCGTTCATGTCGGTCTGCGCGGCCGGCTGTCCCCATTGGGGCGCGTACTCGGTGGTGGTCGTCCAGCCGAGGGGGTTGGTGTCTTCCTTCTTGGTGGCCAGCCCGTAGGTGTCGGTGTATTCGCTGGTCGTCGTCTTGCCGTCGGCGTCCGTCACGGTCAGGGGGCGGCCGTAGGCGTCGTAGGTGGCGCGGCTGACGGTCTGGTAGGTGGCGGTGGTGCCGTTGTGGGAGGCGAGGCGCTTGACGGTGGTCGGGTCGCCCTTGGTCGGGGCGGCGCCGACGGTGGTCGTGCCGTCGTAGAGGGTGATGTCGTCCGAGACGACGTCCTTGGAGCGGTCAGGGGTGGCGGGGCAGTCGACGGCGAGTGTCTCGACCCGGGCGATGAGGCTGTAGATGTGCCGGTCCGGGTTGTCCGCGTACTGGGTGGTGGTGCACTTGTTGTCGGCCACGCCGGTTTCGCCGTAGTCGGCGGTTTTCACGAGGCGGCCCGTGGAGTCGTAGGTGTTCTGGGAGGCTGACTGGCGCCAGCCGCCGGCGGCGAGGGCTTCGTAGGAGTCGGTGCGCAGGCTGCGGACGTAGCGGGCGGTCCGGGTTCCCCAGCTCTCGGTGTTGGTTGCGGTGACCTTGTTCCACACCGTGCTGATCGACTTCTCGGTCACGGTGTCACCGTTGTAGGTGAGCGTTTCGAGTTCGAAGCCGGATTTCCAGTCGTCGTCGCTGTGGGTCTTGCCCTGGGAGTCGGTGACGGTGGAGGTGCGTGTTCCGCCGCTGGCGGTGGCGTCGCCGTCCAGGCCCTGGAAGTAGATGTGCTCGGTGCGGGTGTTGGAGGGGTTGTTGGTGCCGTCGGAGGTCTGGACGCGGACGCGCTGGTAGCCGCGCCAGTCGCTCCAGGTCAGGTCGTCGGGGTCGGCGAGGCCGTCGGGCTTCGCTTTGCGCCAGCCGGCGTCACCCAGGTAGGTGTACGAGGTGATCTGGTCGGGGTTGCCGCCGATGAGGTCCTGCTCGGTCACGGACGAGACGACGTACTTGTGGAACCAGTCCGTGATCGGGTCCTCTTCACCCGGTGGGCTCCACTTGACCGGGTAGCAGCGCACCTTCGACGAGCCGGGCGTGGGCAGGTTCGTCGGGCTGCACTGGGGGGTGGCGTAGTCGACGGACAGGACGCCGCCGGACTCGGTTTCCACGGCGGTCAGCCGGAAGCGGACGAAGGGCTGGATGTTGTCGTCCGGCTTGTCGACGCGGTTGGCGAGTTGCAGGCCGTGGAGTTTCACGGACGGCACGGAGATGTCTGTGCCGGTCAGGCCCTTGTGGTCGATCTGGCTGAGCCACAGGGACTTGGAGCCGTCCCCGTTGTCGGTGAACAGGTGGCCCAGGGTCCAGGAGTCGACGTCCTGGTAGGTGGTGTCACCGGTGCGGATCTGAGTGGTGATCTTGTCGAGTTGCTTGCGGGTCCAGAAAGTCGGTGAGTTCTGGCCGGGGCACTTGCTGTTCGCCTTGCAGTTGCGGTCCCAGGGCACGTCGGGCCAGTCCGCGGCGGTGGCGTCGGTGAGGTCGCCGGGCTGGCAGTCGGTGAGGTCGCCGATGCAGCGCTCGGAGGTGGTGAAGTTGATCCGTGCTGCGGGCTTGCTGTCGTAGACGGTGCCGGCGCGCTGGCCGTAGTCGATGCGCTTGAGGTAGCCGCCGCGGATGTAGGGCTTGCCGTTTTCTGTAGTTTCCAGGCCCTGTGTGTAGTAGTTGGTCTCGGTGCCGTAGAAGTACGAGATCTGATTGCCGTGCCGGTCGATGACGGCGTCCAGGTTCCAGCGCCAGGCTTGGTTGCAGTAGGCGTCGGCGAGGGTGGCCTTGTAGCAGGGTTCGCCGGAGTCGTCGCCGTAGACGGGGACGGTCCAGGCCGAGTTGGTGGATTCGTCACCGTCGGCCCAGCCGGCCAGGTGGTTGAGGCCGAAGAAGAACTGGGTGCCGTCGGTGTCGGTGACCTTCCAGTACTCGCCGTCGGCGTCACCGTTGCTCGCGCCCGTCAGCTTCTCGATCTTCGAGAAGTCGTCGGAGCTGATGCGCCACTGGCCGGTCTTGTCGTCCTTGATCAGTTCACCGGAGGCGCCGCCGGCGATGGAGATGGTGGCGTTGTCGGTGCCCCAGCACTGGTCGCCGTTGGTGTCGTCGTGGCCGTCGTCGGCGCAGGCCTTGTAGCGGCGTTCGATGAAGCCCGGCTCGTAGGAGAATCCCTGCCCGATCCAGGAGCCCTGGTTGTTGGTCGTGGACGTCTGACCGTCGATGCTCTGGGAGTTGTAGCTGAGCCCCACCTGGGGAACGAGTCCGCCCGGGACGGGCGGCGTGGTGATGGGGTAGGACCAGGTGAAGGCGCCTGAGGAGTTGGACACGCTCCACTTCGAGGACGGGGCCAGGGAGGTCGCGGTATAGCTGCCTTGCGCGCCGGAGTCTCCTGCGGTCGCCGCGAGGACGGTGAGCGGTGCGCTGGTGTCGGCGCCTGCGGTGTCGGCCTTGACCTGGGGGGTGGCGGTGAGGGTGTGGGTTTGGGTGTCGTTGACCGATTCCAGCGGGACCGGCTTGGTGCAGGCGGTCTTTTCCGGGGTGGTCAGGACGCATGCCGGGTACTGCACCAGGCGGAGGCGGGACGCGTAGTCGCCGCCATAGGCGGCGGCGAACGGCGCGTAGTCCACGGACACCTTCACGGTGCCCGCTTTGCGCTGCCCGTCCGCGCGGGCCACGGTCATCAGGGTTCCCTCGACCCCGGCTCGCTCGGCCTTCTTGCGGTCTTCGACAGCCACTTCGACGGCCGTCGGGCTTGATGCGCCTGCCTCCGCGACGCGGATCGGGAGTTTCCCGGCCCGCTTCGCCTCGGCGCCCACCGCGACCTTCGCTCGGCCCGCGGCCGGCCACGCGTGCTCGTCCGCCTCGGTGACGGCTGCTTTACGGGCCGGGTCCGCCTTCTTGTACCGCTCGGGCTTGAGGTTCTTCCCGTCCACCGGGTGATCGAGGTCCGTCTGCGTGGGCAGCCGGTCCAGTCCTGCGGCCTTGGCGTCCGCGGGCAGCGGGCTGAACTGGGGCAGCAGTGTCACGGTGAGGGCCAGGCCCAGGGTGGCGGCGACGCGTCTGGCGGCGCTGAGTCTCCAGGATGTTGGGCGCATGACAGCTCCAGGTGAGCAGGGGGGCGCGGGCACGCCGCGGACGTGGGGATCGGCAGGGTGGGGCGCCCGGCGGTGGCCGGACGCCCCACCAAGGGAGGTCAGGTCGCCACGTCCGGCTCCCCGATGCTCGAGCCGGCGGGCAGGCGGCTCACCTGCGCGACGGCGCTGGTGTCCAGGTCGCCGGCGAAGACGCGTAGCTCGTCGAGGGCGCCGGCGAAGTAGGCGCCGGCCGAGGTGCCGTCCAGGGAGCGTCCGACCTGCAGGGACGTGGTGGTGAAGTCCCAGGTGTTGTCCCAGGCCGTTGTGGCGGCGAGGGTGCCGTTGACGTAGAGCCGGACGTCGCCGAACACCGCCGAGTAGACCAGGGCCAGGTGGTCACCCTTGCCTTCGCTGCTGGGCAGGGCGCCGGTGGCGATGGTCGTCGTGGACGTGGCGGAGGTTCCCGCCGCGTCCGTGGTGACCATGGCCCAGCGCTGTTCCGATGCCAGGTACTTGACCGTGACGGCGCTGTTGCCGGTGCCGGACAGGGAAAGCACCGTCTGGTCGCGGGTCGGTAGGGCGGCGGCGAGCCGTGCCCGGCCCGTGAGTGTGAAGCCGTCCTGTTGTGCGAGCAGGCCGGCGGCGCGGGTCGCATACGCGTCTGTGCCGTTGAGCTGGAGGTGTCCGTCGCCCCACAGGGGCTCGGCCGGGAGGGTGCACTCCGGGTCGAGGGCGGGGTCGCAGGAGTCGTCGGGCAGGTAGATAGCGGCCTGGCCGCCCAGCGTCAGTCCGGTGCCGCCGTGTGCGTCCGGGGAGACACCGGCCGTCGCGCTGTCGACCTGCCAGTACGCCAGCTGGCGGACGGGGACTCCGCCGAGGCTGAGTCCTTCGGCCTCGGTGATCACGCGGTTGTAGAGCTTGACGTCCGCGATGCCGCCCTGAAGGTGGTTGGTGTACCCGTCCAGGGCGATCTTCCGGCCGATCTGGAGGGCTCCGTCCGCGCTCCAGACGGTGTGGCGTGCCTTGCCGGCCTTCTCGATCAGGTCGCCGTTGACGAACAGGCTCATGTTGCCCGTGACGTCGTCGTAGACACCGATGAGATGGGTCCAGGTGCCGGGTACGGCCTTGGCGCCGGACACCGTCCAGCTGCCCATGGTCTGCATGTCGGAGACGGGGATGGAGAAGGTCCACGACTGGGTGTCCGCGTCGTAGCCCAGGTCGAAGCCCGGCTGGGCGACGCCGTCCTGGCTGACGACCGTGACGTCACGGTCCGGTTGCTCGGCGAGGTTGACCCAGGCGCTGACCGAGAACGTCGTGCTGGTGTCCACGACCGGCGCGCCCGCGTCCAGGTAGGCGCCGTCCGAGCCGTCCAGGGCCACGGCGGTGTCCGCGCCGCCCAGAGGTCCGGTGCGGCCGAAGGTCACGCCGTCTCCGGCGGCCGCGGCCGGCGTGCCGCTGGTGCCGACCGCCTCGGACGAACCGGCGGCATCGCCCAGGGTCCATCCGGCTGTGGGTGCGCGTCCGTCTCCGACGTTGAACGAGTAGGTCGTCGGCGTCTTCTGCGCGTTGCCCGCGTCGTCCACCGCCAGGACGTCCACGAACATCGGACCCTCGTCCGGCGGCATCCAGGTCGTGCTTGCCGGGCCGCCGAGCTTGGCGGCGTTCACGTACTTCCAGCCCTCACCCTTGAACCGGTACCGGTAGGAGGCCACGTCCGTGGACGACGAGTCGAAGGTGAAGGTGCCGTAGTCTCCGACGCCCGCGTGCCACTGTTCGTCGTCGGGATAGCGGTCGGAGGTGACGGCCGGCGCTTTGGGGACGGTTGCGTCGTAGATGAATTCGCAGCGGGTGGCGTCGCCGTTCAGGGCCCAGGGCCCGTACGAGGTTCCGTCGTGACCGCGGACCGTCCAGCCGATCACCGTGTTCTGCGGAATGGTGAAGCCCGCCTGACCGTCCCCGGACAGGTCCGATCCCACGGTGTAGGTGAAGGTCGCCACACCCGTCTGGTCACTCCACGAGCTGTCCACCGTGCTCTTGGCCGCGGTGGTCGCATAGTGGTTGTACGTCTTGCCTCCTGCGGTCCACCACACCCAGAACTGAGCCTTCAGCCGCTCCGAGTTCCCGCCGGTGTCTCCGTGGTCGTAATCCCTGATCACGGCAGTGAGCCGCGGTGTGCTGGACACGTAGTGGTCCGTGGCGCGCCCGTACTCGCAGTTCCCTCCGGGCGCCATCCGCAGATCGCCCATGGGCGACTGCGCGGGCGGCCGGTTGTAGGTGACCTCCAGGTTGGCGTTTCCGCAGAACCGCTTCCAGTACGAGTAGTCGCTCTCGTTTCCGGCGGCCAGCCGGAACGTCGTGGTGTCCCAGCCGTAGGTTGAGGCCTTCTGCAGCGTGCTCTTGACGTTGAACCGCACGTTCTGGTTCGTGCTCGTGCAGGAGCCGGCCGGGTTGGTCGGGGACTGCGAGGCTAGGTTCTCCTTCAAGGAAGGCTGGTTGCCCCAGTTGGTGCCGGAGTTGATGGCGCTCGCTCCGCTGGAGTTGACCCGGCCCAGCCGTACAGTCCGGCCGCTGTCGCTGTAGGTGTGCACCATCGTCACGGCGAATTCCGCCGCGAGGATGTCCTTGTCCTCGAAGGCGCCGGTGGGCAGTGCGAAGAACTGCCGCTTGACGTCGTTGCTCGAGGAGCACCGGAACGACACGTTGGCCGGGCAGCGGCCCACACCCTCGTCGTCGCCGAACTTCCAGAACTCGCTGGAGGAGTGGTACGAGGACACCATGGTCCAGGCGGAACGATTCGCCGTCTTGACGACCGGGTCGATGTACACCGGGTAGGTGGTCTCGCTGCCGGTCAGCAGGTCGGTGTCCGGCTCCAGGGCCAGCACGCCGCCGGACACGTCCACGGCCACGTCGGCCACCTGCGCGCCGTCCGGTGGAGTGGTGTCCGCACTGGGCGAGTCGTCGGCGGTCAGGCTTTGTGCCCTGAGCCCGGCCGTGTCGGTCTCGCCTGCGGGGCGGCTCGAGTCCCACATCAGCGGCTTCGGTGCCTCGAAGACCACCCCGGAGCCCGAGGCGTCTCGTGCTTCAACCGCCCCGGACTGCGTCTCCGTCAGATCCAGGCTCCGGGTGCGCACCGGCAGTTCGAGGCGCGTCAGTTCGGGGTTGGCCGCTGCCTCGGCGTCCTTGACCACCAGGATGTGCGAGAAGCCTTCGGCGTCCGCGTGCAGGCGCAGGTCCACGCCGGGCAGTACGTTCGCGTAGGTGGCGGTCTCTCCCTCGACATGCGGCTCGGGCAGGTCGCCCGGCCAGGACAGGGCCAGTTCCCGGCCGTCCTTCTCGATCCGGGCGAACGTCTGGTCGCCGCCGCCGGAGAACGACATGGTGCTGACCGCGGCCTTGGGCGCCCAGCTCCCGTCGGGGCGGCGCTCCAGTGTGGTGTCGATCGCCTGCCAGGCACCGTTCTTGCGGGTACGGACCGGCTGGACGGATTCCGTCTGGGTGAACGTGCCGTCGGGGTTGGCCACCGTCGTGCTGCGCTCGGAGCGCAGGTCCAGCACTTCCACGCTGTTGCCGGTGGAGGCTGCCTTGCGCTGGGCCGTCTGCGTGTCGGGGGCGGCCGACGGGCTCTTGTGGTCGACAGCTTGGGCAGGGGCCGGTTCCGCGGAACCGATCGGCACCACGCCGAGCCCCGTGGCCAGGACCGCGGAGATCACCGCCGTGGTCAGAGCTCGGCGGGAGCGGTTGCGTCTGCCCGGTGTTGGTATCGACGTCATTGTGCCGTTCACCCGACTATGCCGAAGGAGGTGCCGGTGTCGGGGATGCCGCCCGCGCCCGGTCGGTACAGGGTCGCCGTGCCTGTGCCGGCGTCCGCCGCGCTCCAGGTGAGGGAGTAGAGGGCGCCCTTGCTGGTCGCCGGTTCCTTGCTGTACGGGACACCCACGTACAGTGTGTTGGGGCCGGACCGCAGGCTGGTGCCCAGGTAGTCCCTGGCGGTGGCGACTCCGGGCAGCAGGCTTCCCGAAGCCGCGCGGGAAAGGAGGGTGTCCGAGGAGCCGAGTGCGGTGTCCAAGGGCTGGAAGATCTGGACGGCGCCGGCGTCCTTGGCAGTCCCGACGTCGCGGCCGGGGATGCCGACGGCCAGGCGGGCGGTCGCGGCCCCGGTCACCACCGAGGCGTCCGTGTTCGCGAGCGTCACCCGCTGGCCGAAGAAGTCACTCGCGGCAGGCTCGCCGTCGACATCCGGCACCGTGGCGTCGATGGTCGCCACCGTGCTGACAGCGCCGGTCGGCTGAACGCGTACCACGGACACCATGCCTGCGCTGGGAACCTCCCCGATGGACTCCCCCGGGATGCCGATCGCCAGCATTGCGTCGGAGTTGTAGCTCTGGTCCGCAGGACGGTAGTTGTCCATGCTCACCGATGTGCCGAACTGGTCGCCGGCCTCCGCGGTACCGGGCATACCGTCGCTGGCCCCCGCCTGGTCCAGCCCGGCCAGCGGCTTCGGGCAGCCGCTGGCCAGCGTGTGACTGAAGACCGTCACCATGCCGGCGAACTGCTGGGGCCCGATGGCCTCACCGGGACTGCCCGCCGCGAAGTAGCGGTGCGTACCGGTCAGTGACGCACCCATCCGGTCGTAGGCCTCGACGGCACCGGGCACGCTGGGCGTGTCCTGTGTGATGCCGCACACGGTCGAGCCCTGCAGGTACTCGACCGCACCTGCGTCCGCCCGCACGGCGTTGTCCACCTTCAGATCCTCACCGGGCACGCCGATGGCGAGCCAGGGCCGGCCGGACGCGACTGTCCCGGACGCCAGCGAGTAGCCGAACAGGTCGTTGGCCTCGGTCACAGCTCCAGCGTTGATCACGTGCTGTGTCCAGTTGTCGATGCGCGCGCCCTCGGCTCCGAGCCCGACCGCGGAGCCGTGGTAGACGTACACCGCACCGGCGTCGAGCTGGTTCACGCCGTCGACGGCCACGTCCTCGTACGGCACGCCCACGACCAGGTCCGCGCAGGCGTCACCGTCTGCGTCGTACACCGCCCACGAGAAGCCGAACTGGTCCCCACGCTCCGGAGCGGCGGCGTCGTAGGGCAGCGCCTGCGATATCTCCGCAGTGCCCTTGCCTCCGCCGTAGATCACACGGACCAGTCCAGCCTGGGGCGCTCCGTCGACCGTCGCCTGCGGGTCGGCGACGACCAGATCGAACAGACCGTCGCCGTTGAAGTCCTGGCCGGCGTCCGCACACGCCTCTGCCGCCGCCGGCACGGAGACCGGCTGGGCGTGAGCACCACCAGGCACAGCGACCGCGATCACCGCCATCCCAATCAAGGCGCCGAACGCCCTGCCAGTTACGCGCACACCCCACCCCGAGACCATCAGATTCACAGAAATTCCGCACTCGTCACATCATGTGCACGAGGCATAACTGACCGGAGCGTAATGATCATGCACACGGCACGCAAGATCGATTCAAGCCGCCAGCGTCGTTTTTCAGCCATTAAGAAGTGCGTGATCCATCAGATTTCCGCCACGAGGACACAATCCGCACCCTCGCCTGACCACCAGCAGTGACAGCTGCGGCCTCAGGAAACGGCATCGGGCGTCTCACCGACCGTGCGGCCGCAGCCCGACGATTCCCCGCTTGCCGGCGGCGGTCGCACGTGACCGGTGTGCGGTGCCGGCAGGATGCAGGGCATGCTCGCCGGGACCGCGCGCGGTTCTCCGCAGGCGCATACGACGCCTCCTGCGAGATCGCCCGTCGGATCGGCCGAGTCCGTCGAGCATCTGGCTGCGGACCGGGAGCGGGGTCTGGACGCGCATGGCGGGCGCGGGCCGCATGGATTTCTCCGGCCCGATGCCGGCTGCGGCCATCTAGGTCTTCTTGTCGATCCGCCGGGTGAGACGCATGGCGTCGAGGTGGAGGTCCCTGACCGTCTCGGTGCGGAAGGCGGCGAGCCGAGCGACGCGGGCGCGGGCGTCCTCGGTCATGGCGACGTCGAAGATGAGGCCCTACTCAGCACCCAGCGCAGTCCAAGGAAACGGTGTGCTGCGCGCGGCCGATCATCGCCGCGATCTCGACGCGGCCTCGGTCTTCGCCATGGAGGCAGGTGATCTCGGCGCGCTCTTCGTCAGTGACCTGGCGCATGTCCTTGCGTACGGGCCACAGGGTCACCTCCGCCAAGCGCGCGAACGCCCGGCTGCGGGGACGTGGTCACGTCCGGGCCGGCCAGTGATGTCCGGTCAGACCTTGCATGGCTGCAGACGGCACGCGCTGCGGAATCCTGACCGAAGACGAGGCGCGGCGCGGATGGGGGGCGACCTTGCTGGCAGCGCCGGTGGAGCCGAGCGGGACGCCCTCTTCGTACCGCTACGACTTCCACTGCCACTGCCTGTCGGCAGCACCCCCTCACGGCCTGAGCCGGTTGCGTTGCACGTCGAAGCAGACCAGCCCCATGGACTGCGCCACGGCTGCTGCGTATGCCGATGCCTCCTCGGCCATGCTCCACCGCATGGGGAAGTGGATCAGCGGCCCGCTGGCCTCTCGGATCAGCGGGCCCGTCGACCAGGGCGAAGTGTCCTCCTCGTCCTCCGTGACGTCACACCACCGCTCAAGGAGCGCGCTTGCGTAGGCCCTGATGCGTTCGGACGGAGGCAGCGCCAACTCGCCGTCGAGGTAACGGTCACGGAGGCTGTCGAAGACCCGGCCGGCGGTCCTGTCGTCCGCTGGCCTTTCTCCTTCCCAGACAGCCAAGTCGTAGCTCATGCCCCGCAGGCTCTCACGGCGCGGTGCCCAGAAGAGCCTCGGCCGGGAGGCCGCACGCGCCGCCACCTGAGACGATGAGCCTCAACCGTCCTCGCGGTGCCGCGCTGCCTGGATCGGCGTCACACTGATGTGCCCCGCCGTGGTTCGCGGGCGAGATGCGTCAGTGCTGTGCCCCAGGATCAACTACTGTCGCGTCGGCTCGACCCTGCACGCCGTACGAGCCCACCTCTTATAAGGGGCGATTCGGTCAGTGAGGACTGCGTCGACACCCGCAGACTTCGCCGTTTCCCAGTTCGCCGTCCACACGTACACACGCAGCCCCGCCGCGTGCCAGTTTTCAACGGCTTCCGGAGTGGCCAAGAAGCGAGAAACGTTCAAGGAAGTGCCGTACCGGGCAGCCTCCGCGCCGCTGATTTCCGTCTTCTCGTGCGTGAGCGCGGTGCGAAGCTCGGGTGCCGCCTGGCGTACGGCATCGACCGCTGCCCGGTTGAAGCTGTGCACGATGACATACTCAGCGGTCCCGGTACTACGGATGGCTGCCAGCAGCGACTGCACCTGCGCGGGCGTCGGTGTCGGCTTCAGTTCGACCATCCCCGTCATCCGCTGCTCAGCCACGTAGCGCAGCGCCTCCTCAAGCGTGGGAACGGGCTGTCCCCTCTTGGTGCGCAGCAGCCGGACTTCCGCGGCGGTCATGTCGGAGATCGCTCCGTGCCCCGTTGCGGTGCGGTCGACCGTCGAGTCGTGCGAGAGGACCGGCACCCCGTCACTCGTCCACCACACATCGAACTCCACGCCCGCCGCGCCGGCGCCCACGGCGTCCCGGAGGCCCTTCAGGGTGTTCTCATCCTCTGGGGTGCCGCGATGCCCGATCACCTCCGGCACGACGCAGCTCGGCCGGGCCGTAGCCTCCGCAGCGGCCCCGGCCGGAGCTGTCTGTTCCGCGCCAGGACCCGAACAGGCACTTGCCACAAGGGCCGCAAAAGGCCATAAGAGTCGCTATTCGAACCGGCTTTCGCTCTGTCACCAGAAGAGGGTAACGGCACTCTTGTCGCGCGCATGAAGAGCCCCTCGGTTCATTCTGGCCCGTTGCCCCAGAGGGCTTCCTCGTACTCGCCAGCGGCAGGAGTTCCATGCGCATCACCCGCACCGCCCGCGCTTACAAGGTGCCCGGCTCCGCCCGGACCGTCCCCGCCGAGCCATGTACGGAGAGTACGCAGCTGCACCGAGCGCAGGGTGTGCGGCATGGTCCGGGCGGCGTCCGCGATCACTGTGGCGTCCTTCGCGTCGGTCTTCGCCTCGCCCGGGTAGAGGTCGGCGATCCGGCGCATGGACAGGCCGGGCAGGTAGGCGACCTTGCAGCCGGCGTCCCGGGCGACGGCCAGGGGCGGAGCTCCGGTGGAGGCGGGCTGGTCCACGATCACCAGTACGGTGCCGACCTTCGTGGCCAGTTTGTCCATGTCGGCACGCCAAGATCAACAAGGTGGGCGAACGGGACCCGCGATCGCCCCGCCCGGCCCCTGGCCGTCGGCCCCGGCTCGTCCCCCGCCCGGCCAGTGCGTCAGCGCCACGTGCAGTGCCTCGACCGCCTTGTCCCAGGACGCCCGCACGTCGCGCGGGGCGCCGAAGCCGCCGGTGGCCTCCAGGGCGCAGTAGCCGTGGAAGGTGCTGCGCAGCAGGCGTACGGCGTCCGTGAGGTCGGGCTCGGTGAGGCCGTAAGCGCGGAGCATGCCGTGGGTGATCTCGGCGGTGCGGCGCAGGGCGGGGGAGCCGGCGACCAGGGACTGGTCGACGCGGATCTGGGTCGCCGCGTAGCGGCCGGGGTGGCGCAGGGCGTAGGAGCGGTAGGCGCCCGCGAAGGCGGCCAGCGCCTCCTTGCCGGCCCGCCCGGCCACCGCCGCCGCGATGTCGTCGATCAGCTCGCCGCCGGCCAGCAGCGCGACCCGGACGCGCAGGTCCTGGAGGTTCCGCACGTGCGTGTACAGGCTCGCGTCCTTCACCCCGAAGTGCCGGGCGAGCGCGGAGACGGTGACGTTCTCGAATCCGGACGCGTCGGCCAGGTCGGCGGCGGCCGCGACCACGCGGTCGGTGGTAAGACCCGCTCGCGGCATGCGGCACCTTCTCTGCTTCCTAGAGCTCCTAGGTTTCATGCTAGGGCAGGCGTGGTGGCACGCGAGGCTCACCTTCAAGTCGTTCAACGTTCATCTTCTGCCTCGATTCTCCTCGGAGCCGCGCACGGCGGCGGTATCCAGGAGGGGCTTCCATGGGGCACACGCACGGCCATCACCACCACGGCCACGCACACACGCACGATCACGACCACGAGGCCGCACCGGCCCTTCCCGCCGCCTTCGACGCGTCCGTCCCCGACGAGGCCCTCAGCCCCGAACAGCAGTCCCGCCGAGGCCTGTTGCGCCGCGCCGGACTGCTCGGCGCCGGACTGGCCGCCGGCACCGTCCTCACCCAGACCGCCACCACCGCCCCCGCGCAGGCCGCGAGCCACGGCCGCCGCAGGAAGGGCTTCCTCTGGCTGGCCGGCGACCACCACATCCACACCCAGTACAGCAGCGACGGCAAGTACCGCGTCGTCGACCAGGTCCGCCAGGGCGCCCGGCACGGCATGGACTGGCTGGTCATCACCGACCACGGCAGCGTCACCCACGCCAAGATCGGCGTGGAGAAGGTCAACCCGGACATCCGCGAGGCCCGCGACGCCCACGAGGACACCCTCGTCTTCCAGGGCCTGGAGTGGAACATCCCGGCCGCCGAGCACGGCACCGTCTTCGTCCACCCCGGCCGTCACGAGGTCTCCGTCCTCAAGCAGTTCGAGACCGGCTACGACGGCGGCGTGAAGGGCGCGGGTGACTCCACGCCCGCCAACGAGGCCCTCGCCGTGGCCGGGCTCTCCTTCCTCGCCGAGCAGGTCAAGCGGCGCAAGGTCAAGGACGCCCTGATGCTCGCCAACCACCCGGCGCGCAAGGGCATCGACTCCCCGCACGAGATCCGCGCCTGGCGCGACGCCACCTCCCGCCACCACCAGATCGCCGTCGGCTTCGAGGGCGCCCCCGGCCACCAGGCCGCCGGCCTCCCGGAGCCGCTCGGCATGGGCCGCGCCCGCGGCATCTACGACGGCAGCCCCGGCGCCAACAGCTTCCCCGGCTACCCGCTGGAGAGCTACCGCACCTGGGGCGGCTTCGACTGGATGACCGCCACCGTCGGCGGCCTGTGGGACAGCCTCATCGCCGAGGGCCGCCCCTGGTGGATCACCGCCAACTCCGACTCCCACCAGGTGTACGCCGACACCGCCGCCCGCGGCGGCGGAGACTTCAACGCCAACGGCCGCTACGACGACCCGGTCTACGCCGGGCAGATCGACGTCACCCAGGGCGACTTCTGGCCCGGCCAGTACAGCCGCACCCACGTCGGCTCCGACGGCTTCTCCTACGCCGCCGTCATGGACGGCATCCGCGCCGGCCGCATCTGGGTCGACCACGGGCAGCTCATCAGCGGCCTCGACGTCCGCGTCTTGGGCGGCGGCCGCTGGGCCACCCTCGGCGGCGCACTGCACGTCCGCAAGGGCACCCGCGTCACCCTGTCCATGGACGTCGCCCTCGCCGGCGGCCCCAACTGGGCCGGGTTCACCCCGAAGCTGGCCCGCGTCGACGTCATCCAGGGCGACGTGACCGGCCCGGTCGCCGACCAGGACACCTTCACCGCGCCGACCGCCCGCGTCGTCAAGTCGTACGAGGTGAACAAGGACACCGGCACCGTCCGCCTCACCTACGACCTCGGCCGCGTCGACCGCCCCGTCTACCTCCGCACCCGCGGCACCGACGGCAACCGCTCCGCCGTCGGCGCGCTGGGCGCCAAGGTCGACCCGGCGGGCCCCGCCATCGACGTCGTCGGCGACGCGGACCCGTGGCGCGACCTGTGGTTCTACTCCAACCCGGTGTGGATCCTGCCGTCATGACACCGCCCGCCGCCACGCCGCACGCCATCGGCATCGACACCGGCGCGACGACGCTGCGCGAGGCCGACCACCTGCTCCAGGCGCTCGCCGCCGAACTCGGCCTCCCGGAGGGCGTCTTCGGCTGCACGCACCTGGTGCGGGACGGCCGCCCGCGTGTCGCCCTGTCGCTGGCCGCCGAGGGGGAGCCGGTCCTGCGCGCCGCCCGGGACCGGCTCACGGAGCAGGGGTACGAGGTCCGCGACGGCGCCTGGGACGCCGTCGGCCGGGCCGTTCTCTACCCGGGCGCGGACGCGCTGACCGGCACGGTGATCGTCGCCGAGCTGCTGGCCCGCTCCGCGATCGACCGCGTGACGGTACTGGGCACGCCGGGTGAACCGGCCCCGGACACACGGCTGGTGACCCGGGACCACGTGCGCCCGCAGTGGCAGGGCGGCCGCCTCGTCCTGTCCGCCATGCCCGCCGTGGGCGGCACGCTCGTACCGTTCGAGGACCCGGACCCGACACCGTGCTGCGCGGACCACTGACGGTTCCGTAACCGTGGTGCGCGGAGCACGACGGCTCCGTAAGGTGGGCGCGGACCTGGCAGCGGGCGGCGGGGGAGGCGACCGGAAATTGGGGTGGCGGCGGACGGCGACGGCCCGGTGACCCACGAGGCACGGGACACGGGGCGAGCGGCCGGGCGTTCCCCCGGGGAGAGCCGCCCGCTGTGGCGGCAACGGGACTTCGGCGTCTTCTGGGCCGCGCAGACCCTCTCCGTCCTCGGCGACTCCTTCGCGCTGATCGCCCTGCCGCTGCTGGTGCTGGAGGCGACCGGGTCGATCGCGCGGATGGGGCTGCTGACGGCCGTCGGCGGCGCCGCCGCGGTCCTCGCGGCCGTGTTCGCCGGGACCGTGGTCGACCGGGTGGACCGTCGCAGGCTGCTCATCGGCTGCGACCTCCTGCGGATGGTCCTGTACGGGCTGGTCCCCCTGGTGTGGTTGCTCGGCCCGCAGGTCTGGCTCCTCTACGCCGTCCTGCCGCTGTGCGAGGCCGTCGGCATGTTCTTCGCCGTCGGCTACGTCACCGTCGTGCGCTCCCTGGTCGGCACCGAACAGCTCACCGAGGCCAACGGACGCCTCAACGCCACCGCCGCCGCGGCCGGTGTCCTCGGGCCGCTGTGCGCGGGCGTGGTGGCCGCCTGGTCCGGCCCGGCCGCCGCCGTCGGCGTGGACGCGGCCAGCTTCGGCGTCTCGGCCGCCCTCGTCGC
Organism: Streptomyces sp. AC602_WCS936; assembly: GCF_019049125.1. Classification (NCBI taxonomy): domain Bacteria; kingdom Bacillati; phylum Actinomycetota; class Actinomycetes; order Kitasatosporales; family Streptomycetaceae; genus Streptomyces; species Streptomyces sp. AC602_WCS936. Next base: position 113,412 of record NZ_JAGMUF010000031.1, read on the forward strand.
CCTCGTCCGCTTCCGGCCCCGCCCGGCCGACGACCGGCCCGAGGACAAGGGGGAGCGCCCCGGGCTGCGCCAAGACCTGCGCACCGGCGTGGCGTTCCTCTACCGGCACCCGGTGCTGCGCGCGCTCACCGTCCTGCTGTGCTGCTTCAGCTTCCTCACCCTCGGCCTCAACGACCTGATCATCTATCACCTCAAGCACGACCTCGGCCACGACGACGGCACGGTCGGCACCGTCATGGCGGTCGGCGCCCTCGGCACCATCACCGGCGCGCTGCTGGTGGCCCGGGTGCGCCGCCGGCTGGGCTTCGGCCCGACCTGGACCGGCGCGGTCGCCGTGTGCGGGCTGGCGTTCGCGGGGATGGGCCGGGCCACCGACGTCGCCACCGTCGCCCTGCTGAGCGCCGCCTTCCTGGCCTGCGTCGGCATGGCGGGCACCTGCTCGATGTCCCTGCGCCAGGAAGTGACCCCCGAGCACCTGCTCGGGCGCGTCACCTCCGCCTTCTGGACCTTGCAGTACTCGGTCGCACCCGTCGGCGCGGCCGTCCTCACCTGGGCGGCGGAGCGGCGCGGCACCACTCCGGTCGCCCTGGCGGCCGGCGCCTGCTGCGTCCTCATCGCCGCCGCCGCGCTCTTCACACCCGTACGCCGGGCCGGACGGACCTGAGCGCCGCCGGGGCGGACTCAGCCGGCCAGCACCCCGCGCACGAACGCGTTGGTGAACTTCCCCGCCGGGTCGAGAGCCCGCGTCAGCGCACGGAAGTCGTCCAGCCGCGGGTAGAGCGCGCGCAGTTCGCCGGCCGGGGTCGTGAACACCTTCCCCCAGTGCGGACGGGCCGCGAACGGGGCCAGCGCCTCCTCCAGCCGCCGCACCACCGGCAGCACCGCCGCCGTGTCCTCGACCCAGGTGAAGTGCGCGGCCACGGTGTCCCGCCCGTAGGAAGGGCTCAGCCACTGCCCGTCGGCGGCGACCGTGCGGATCTCACAGGTCTGCAGCACCGGCGCGATCACCTCCCGTATCGCGTCCATCGCGCGCAGGGCGGCCAGGGCGTGCTCGCGCGGCATCAGGTACTCCGACTGGAGCTCGGCGCCGCTGCTGGGCGTGAACTCGGCCCGGAAGTGCGGCAGCCGCTCGTGCCAGGGCCCCGGCACACCGAACTGCTCCGTGCAGTTGACCGCGGGCATGCCCGGCACCGGGTGCATCTTCTCGGCGGCCGGAGCGGCGTACGGGAAGCCGGGCAGCGGCCGGTCGGTGCGCCGCTTCAGCCACACCTGCCGGAAGCCGGGCGCCCGCCAGTCCGTGAACAGGCTCACGCTGTACGCCGCCGACATCACCGCCTCGAACGTCGCCGCGTCCAGACCCTCCAGCGGCAGCTCGGTGAAGACGTGCTGCTCCACCTCGTAGGCCGGCTCCAGGTCGAGCGTGAGCGCCGTCACGACGCCCAGCGCGCCGAGCGAGGTCACCGCGCCCCCGAACCGTTCGTCGCCGCGCGCCACGGTCACCGTCGAGCCGTCCGCCGTCACCAACTCCACCTCGCGCACGGACGAGGAGAGCGGCCCGTTGCCGACCCCCGAACCGTGCGTGCCGGTCGCCACCGACCCGGCGACCGAGATATGCGGCAGCGACGCCATGTTCGCCAGCGCCAGCCCCCGCCCGTGCACCACCCGGGCCAGCTCCGCGTACCGGACACCGCCGCCCACCCGCACCGTGCGGGCCGCCGAGTCGACGTCCACCTCCGACGGCAGGTCCGCCAGCGACAGCAGGACCCCCTCGGTGCCCGGCTCAGCGATCTCGTTGAAGGAGTGCCCGCTGCCCAGCACCCGCACCCGCGCGCTGTCCGCCACCAGGGCCCGCAGCGAGGCCAGGGTGTGCGGCCGGAGCAATTCCTTGGCCGTGTAGGTGATGTTGCCGGCCCAGTTGGTCACGGTGATGTCGGTCATACCGCGGAAACCTACCCGGCGCGTCTGGAGGGCCCCCGCGCGGGAAGCCGCACCGGCGGGGGCATACCGTGAGAAGTCGAACGCCGGACCCGGGAGGAGACACGGGATGGACAGCCGTACCGCGCTGGTCGAGGATCTGATGGAGCGGTTCCCGCACGTACCGCGCGAGGCCGTCTTCAAGGAGGACCTGCTGCGCGGCGGTGTCGCCTTCGACCCCTCCGCGCTCAGTGACAACGAGGACGGCGAGGTCAAGCCGAAGTCGTACTTCATCTTCTCCTTCGACCACGGCACCCTGCCCGAACTGGGCGAGGCCGCGCTGCGCCGGCCGCCCGAGGAGATCATCCTCACCGGCGGCCCCTACGACCTGCGCCGCACCGTCGTCTCCGTCCGGGTGAACCCGTCCTCGCCCTACCGGGTCGCGGCCGACGAGCACAACCAGCTCGGTCTCTACCTCGACGGCAAGCGGATCTCCGACGTCGGTGTGCCGCCCATGCCCGAGTACTACCGGCACAAGCTCTCCAACGGGAAGTCGGTCATGGAGGTGGCCCCGACCATCCAGTGGGGCTACCTGATCTACCTGACCGCGTTCCGTGTCTGCCAGTACTTCGGCGCCAAGGAGGAGTGCCAGTACTGCGACATCAACCACAACTGGCGCCAGCACAAGGCGGCCGGGCGGCCGTACACCGGCGTGAAGGACGTCGACGAGGTCCTCGAGGCGCTGGAGATCATCAACAAGTACGACACCGCCAAGATCTCCACCGCGTACACGCTCACCGGCGGCGCGATCACGTCGAAGGTCCAGGGTCTCGACGAGGCCGACTTCTACGGGCGGTACGCCAAGGCCATCGAGGAGCACTTCCCCGGCCGCTGGATCGGCAAGGTCGTCGCCCAGGCCCTGCCCAAGCCGGACGTCCAGCGCTTCAAGGACTACGGCGTGCAGATCTACCACCCCAACTTCGAGGTGTGGGACGAGTACCTGTTCAAGATGTACTGCCCCGGCAAGGAGCGGTACGTCGGCCGCGACGAGTGGCACAAGCGCATCCTGGACTCCACCGAGGTCTTCGGCGCGCGCAACGTCATCCCCAACTTCGTCGCCGGTGTGGAGATGGCCGAACCCTTCGGCTTCAAGACGGTCGACGAGGCCATCGACTCCACCACCGAGGGCCTGCGCTTCTTCATGTCGCACGGCATCACGCCCCGCTTCACCACCTGGTGCCCCGAGCCCACCACCCCGCTGGGCAAGACCAACCCCGACGGCGCCCCGCTGGAGTACCACATCCGCCTCCTCCAGGCCTACCGCCAGACCATGGAGGACTACGGCCTCTCCTCGCCCCCCGGCTACGGCCCGCCCGGCGCCGGGAACGCGGTCTTCTCCGTCAGCTCCTTCATGGACAGCCTGCCGGAGGACGCGCCCGTGGAGGTGTGAGCGGGCGGGTGACCCGGCGGCGAAAAAGGCGTTGACGGGGCGAGGTGCCCACGGGCTAATCTGACGCACGTCACACGGTGATCGCCGTGGGCGCGGAACACAGGAGTGAGGAGGTGTCGACCGATGGCTGTCATTGCGACGGGCGCTGCCCGCATCCAGGAACCCATCACGTCCACCTCCGTGGCCACCGGCTGACCTCAGCCCGCTGAGTCCTGTCGCCGGGGCCGCCCCCCGAAGGGCCAACCCCTTGACTTCCACGTCCCGTTCCACCTCCCTCTTCACCGCCCACTCCGCCCTCACCCCCTACGGCTGGGACGAGGACTGGGCCGACGCGTTCGCGCCGCACGCCCCCGAAGGGCTGCTGCCCGGCCGCGTCCTGCGGGTCGACCGCGGCCAGTGCGACGTCGTCACCGCCGACGGCGTCCTGCGGGCCGACACCGCGTTCGTCACCCCGCACGACCCCCTGCGCGTCGTCTGCACCGGCGACTGGGTCGCCGTCGAACCGGCCGGCACCCCGCGCTACGTACGCACGTACCTGCCGCGCCGTACGGCCTTCGTGCGCTCCACCTCCTCCAAGCGGTCCGAGGGACAGATCCTCGCGGCCAACGTCGACCACGCGATCGTCGCCGTGTCGATGGCCGTCGAACTCGACCTCGCCCGGATCGAACGGTTCCTCGCGCTGGCCTGGGAGTCCGGGGCGCAGCCCCTGGTCGTCCTCACCAAGGCCGACCTGGTGCCCGACCCGGTGACGCTCGCCCACCTCGTCCAGGACGTGGAGACCTCCGCGCCCGGCGTGCCGGTGCTGCCCGTCAGCGCCACGCTCGGGGAGGGGCTGGACGTCCTGGCCGCCGTCGTCGGTGGCGGTACGGCGGTACTGCTCGGGCAGTCCGGCGCGGGCAAGTCCACCCTCGCCAACGCGCTGCTCGGCGAGGACGTCATGGACGTCCAGGCCGCCAGGGACGTCGACGGCAAAGGCCGGCACACCACCACCACCCGCAACCTTCTCGTCATGCCCGGCGGGGGAGTGCTGATCGACACCCCCGGGCTGCGGGGCGTCGGTCTCTGGGACGCGGGCAGCGGCGTCGGCCAGGTGTTCGCCGAGATCGAGGAGCTGGCCCGTGACTGCCGGTTCCACGACTGCGCCCACGAGAGCGAGCCGGGCTGCGCCGTCCTCGCCGCCATCGACAGCGGCGAACTGTCCGAACGGCGGCTGGAGAGCTACCGCAAGCTCATGCGGGAGAACCAGCGCATCGTCGCCAAGACCGACGCCCGGCTGCGCGCCGAGATCCGCAAGGAGTGGAAGCGGCGGGGTGCCATCGGGAAGGCGGCGATGGAGGCCAAGCGGGGGCGTCTGCGGTAGCGGGGCACGGCGGCCCGAGGGTCCGCGGGCGTGTGACGGGCTCGCGGGCCGCCCGACCCCACCGGCCCTCTGACGGGCGCCGGCCGCCGTCGTCCGCACGTCTCCCTCGTACCGGTCGTGCGGACGACAGGCCCGCGGCGGCGACGGCGGGCCGCGACGGACGGCGGTGCGACTCGCCGGGCAGGTCGGCGACCTGCGTCACGTCCGCCGACGCGATGTCCGATTTCCGCCAGCCCGGACCTCCGGCCTGGCGGAGACTGGACGGCGTGAAGACGGACGACATGGTGCACGAGAAGGCGCGGGACAGCAGGTACGAGGCCGTACGCAGCCGGGACGCCCGGTTCGACGGGGCGTTCTTCTTCGCCGTCGAGACGACCGGCATCTACTGCCGGCCCAGCTGCCCGGCGGTCACGCCGAAGCGGAGCAACGTGCGGTTCTTCGCGACGGCCGCCGCCGCGCAGGGCTCGGGGTTCCGGGCCTGCCGGCGGTGCCGCCCGGACGCCGTGCCGGGCTCGGCCGACTGGAACGTCCGCGCCGACGTCGTCGGTCGGGCCATGCGGCTGATCGGCGACGGCGTCGTCGACCGCGAGGGCGTCGCTGGACTCGCCGGCCGGCTCGGCTACAGCGCCCGCCAGGTGCAGCGGCAGCTCACCGCCGAACTCGGAGCCGGTCCCGTGGCCCTGGCCCGCGCCCAGCGGTCGCACACCGCGCGCGTCCTGCTGCAGACCACCGCCCTGCCGGTCACCGAGATCGCGTTCGCGTCGGGATTCGCCAGCGTGCGGCAGTTCAACGAGACGATCCGGGCCGTGTACGCGGCCACCCCGAGCGAGCTGCGCGCCGCCGCGCCCGCCCGCTCACGCACCGGCGCCCCCTCCGCCGGCCTCCCGCTGCGCCTCGCCCACCGGGGTCCCTACCAGGCCGGGCCGGTCTTCGACCTGCTCCAGCGGGAGGCCGTCGCCGGGGTCGAGGAGGTGAGCGGCCCCACCGGCCGCCGCGTGTACCGGCGCACCCTGCGCCTGCCGTACGGCACCGGGATCGTCGCCGTCGACGAGCGTCCGGGCGGGACGCGCACCGGCAGCGGCGGCTGGCTCGACGCCCGCCTCCACCTCACCGACCTGCGCGACCTGACCACCGCCGTACAGCGGCTGCGGCGGCTGTTCGACCTCGACGCCGACCCGTACGCGGTCGACGAACGCCTCGGGGCCGACCCCCGTCTCGCCCCGCTGGTCGCCGCCCGACCCGGACTGCGCTCGCCGGGCACCGCCGATCCCGACGAGTTCGCCGTACGGGCGCTCGCGGGGCGGGCGGAGGCCGAGCGGCTGGTCCAGCGGTACGGCAAGACGCTGGACGCGCCGTGCGGCACCCTCACCCACCTCTTCCCCGAACCGGGCGTCCTCGCCGAGGCGGAGCCGCACGGCACCCCGGGCGCCCTCGCCGCCGCCCTCGCCGACGGCGCCGTCCGCCTCGACCCCGGCGCCGACCGGGACGACGCCGAACGCGCGCTGCTCGCCCTGCCCGGCGTGGACGCCGCCACGGCCGCCGTCGTCCGCGCCCGCGCCCTCGGCGACCCGGACGTCGCCCCGCCCGGCGCGGCCGCACCCGACACCTGGCGCCCCTGGCGCTCGTACGCCCTGAACCACCTGCGTGCCGCAGGAGAGTGGGAGAACGACCGATGACGAACATGACCACCGACATCCTCTGGAGTGAGCTGCCCAGCCCCGTCGGCCCGCTGCTCCTCACCGCGGACGCGGACGGCGCGCTCACCTCCCTGTCCGTGCCCGGGCAGAAGGGCGGCCGCGGCGTCCAGGCGGGGTGGCGGCGCGACGCCGGGCCCTTCCGGGCCGCCGGGGAGCAGCTCGCCGCGTACTTCGCCGGCGAGCTGACCGAGTTCCGGCTGCCGCTGCGGGCCGAGGGCACCGCCTTCCGGGAGCGGGTGTGGGCCGCCCTGGACGACGTGCCCTACGGGTCGACCACGACGTACGGCGAGATCGCCGCCCGCATCGGGGCCTCCCGGCCCGCGGTCCGCGCCGTCGGCGGCGCGATCGGCGCCAACCCGCTGCTCATCCTGCGCCCCTGCCACCGGGTGATCGGCGCCGACGGCTCGCTCACCGGGTACGCGGGCGGCCTGGAGCGCAAGACGCGGCTGCTGGCCCTGGAGGGCACCCTGCCGACGCCCCGCTAACCGGCCAGTACCGCCCCCAGCCACGCCCCGGTGATCAGCAGGCAGGCGAAGAACTCCGTCAGCACGCCGTAACCGCCCGCGCGCATCGCCGTCCGGAGCGCCGCCCTCGCCTCGCCGTGCCGGCCCAGCCGCAGCCGCTCGGCGAGGTAGATGCCGCCCATGAAACCCGGTACCGCGCCGACCACCGGTATCAGGACGAAGCCGAGGACCGCGCCCGCGCCCCCGTACAGCGTGAGCCGGCGGGTTGCGTCGTCGGCGCGCATCCGCCGGCGCCGGGACGGCAGCGCCCAGCGCACCGCCAGGGACAGGAGCAGGACGACGGTGGCGCCGACGAGCACGGCCCACGCCAGCGGCCGCGGGTCCTTCAGCGCCCACCACAGGACCCCGGCCCACACCAGCCACGACCCGGGCATGCCGGGGAACAGCACCCCGTACAGCCCGAGCAGTATCACCAGCCCGGACAGCAGGAGGTCCCACGCTCCCATCTGTCCAGGGTGCCGGAGCCGCGCGCGGTCCGCAGATGTGCGGGCGGTGCGGCGGGCGCCGGTCAGCGCTTTCTGGCCACCCACGCCCGTTCGTAGGCGTGCCAGCCCAGCTGGAGCCGGGTGGTGACGCCGGTCAGCTCCATCAGCCGCTTCACCCGGCGCTGCACGGTCCGCAGCCCGAGGTCCAGCTGCTTGGCGACGCTCGCGTCGGTCAGGCCGGCCAGCAGCAGGGAGAGGATCTCCAGGTCGGTGGCGTCGGGCCCGTCCGGGCCGTGCTCGGTCACTCCCGAGGCGCCCAGCCTGAGCGGCAGCGCCTCCCGCCACACCGCCTCGAACAGGCCCGACAGCAGTTCCAGCAGGCCGCTGGCGTGCACGACCAGCGCGGCGGGCTCCGAGGAGTGCGCGGTGAGGGGGACCAGGGCGAGGGACCGGTCGGCGACGACCAGCTTGGTCGGCACCCGGTCCACCACCCGCACCTGTTCGTCGCGGCCGAGCGCGGCCGTCAGTTCGGTGATGCCGGTCGGCAGGTCCAGCACCGCCCGCTCCACGACCACGCGGTAGCGGACGCCGCGTCCGGTGGCCTGCTCCTCGGCGTCGTTCTCCATGCCGGTCACGGCGACCGGGTTGCCGGTGACCAGCGCGCACACCTCCTCGCTCGCCCCGAGCTGGAGCTGGAGGAAGCGCTGGGCGACCGCCGCGGCGCCGGTCACCACCTCCACCAGGTCGTGGACCGCGGGTTCGGCCGCCGCCGCGCGGTACTCCTCGGCCAGCAGCGCCGCCGCCAGCTCCGCCCGCTCCAGCTCGTGCCGCTGCTGGGCGAGCAGCGCGCCCAGCGCCACCCCCGGCGGCGCGGCCACCCAGCGGCCGGGCCGGGCCGAGGACTGGGCCGCGAGACCGTTCTGTTCCAGCCGGCGCAGCGCACGCTCCGTCTCCTGCTCGCCGAGCGCCAGCCGGCGGGCCAGATCGGGCACGTCGGCCGCGCCCACGGACACCAGCGCCCGGTACGCCGACTCGTGCGTGTCCTCCAGCCCCAGCACTCCCAGCATCAGCCCTCGCCCCTCCCCGAGCACAAACCTCGCCACCGCCCGCGGTGCCGCCCGTGGCGGAAAACGGCCACGGCGCAAAACCGCCTCGGGACATCATCGCCGTACCGCCGGTCACTCTGCCAAGGTGGCGTCGCCGAGCGGTTCTCCCGTGGGGGGTGGGACCGCTCGGCCACCCCACCTCGCAATACCGTTCGATCCGTCCCCCGACACGCCGTTCCGGCGCACGCCGGTGCGCCGGATTTTCCCGATGCCCCGTTTTCATCCGGCTCCGTCGGTGGACAATCAGGAGCATGAGTCAGCAGGGGGGAAGTCCCGCCGGTCATGACGACGACTGGTGGGCGCAGCTGTACGACGACTCCGCCGACGACACCGGCCCCACGGCCGCGCCCGATTCCCTGGACGACCGCTTCACCTCGGCGGCGGGGACGGTGGCCGCCCGCGGCCCGGACCACGGCACACGGGGCGGACCGACGCCGCCACCGCCGACGCCTCAACCGCCGACGCCTCAACCGCCGACGTCTCCGTCGCGGACGTCTTCGCCGCCGACGCCTCCGCCGCGGGCGGGTACACCGCCGTCGGCCGACCGCGAGCCCGGGCCCGCCTCGCCCTGGTGGGCGACACCCGCGCCCCCCGGCGTCCCCGCTCCCCGCACCGGACCACCTCCCCCCGCCGACACCAGGCCGAGCCACCCCGGCCCACCCCCACCACGGGCCCCGTGGGAACCGCCACCCGCCATACCCCCCGGACCGGCGAACTTCCCGGCCGCCCCGACCGTGCGGCAG
>NZ_JAGMUF010000032.1:0-31400 GCF_019049125.1 Streptomyces sp. AC602_WCS936
GACAGCTCCACTCCACAACCGGAGGCCTTCGCCGTCCTACAAGTTCAGACCGTGTCGTCGCACAAACTCGACCAACCTGGCTGGGCAGTACACCTAGGTCGTCACCGCGCTGGAGGAGCAACCGGACACCGGCGGGCGCGGGCGTGCTCAGGGTGTCCGCGCCGTCGTCGGGGGCGTAGGCGAGGTAGGTGCGCGGGGTGTGGGCGGTGGTCAGGTCCATCGTGTGGCGGATGAGGGCGGCCTGGAGTTCCGCGCAGCGCACCGGGCCCAGCAAGGGATGCAGCCGGGTCTTGACCATGCCTGGCCTGGGCGGTTTCGCCATGACCAGGATCGCGGGGACACCGCCGCGGCCGGGGGTGCTCACGCGTCGAACCGGTAGACGAAACCGGCCCCGCTCGGGCTGTCCAGGGACGGCAGCGCATGCCCGGCCAGCGTGGCGAAGACCTCCTTGCTCGCCGCCATGCGGTCCAGCAGCGCCTGTACCGGCTCCGGTTCGGCGGCGACGCCGTTGGCGTAGTCGGTGACGAAACCGACCAGTGCCATGGGCAGTTCGGCCTCCCCGGCCAGGACGACCTCCGGGCCGGCGGTCTGGCTGACGGCGCTCACCCCGGCGGCGGCCAGGGCGGCCACCTCGGGACGGGAGTTGAAGCGGGGGCCGTCGACGTGTCCGTACACGCCCCGCGTGGCGACGGGCACGCCGGTCTGCGCGGCGGCGGTGATCAGGGCCTGACGCAGCGGTTCGCTGAAGGGACGGTCGAAGATCCAGTGGCCGCGGCCGGCTTCGCCGGGGGTGTCGTACCAGGTGCAGGGGGTGCCGTCGGGCAGCCGGTTGGCGGGGAAGTACAGGTCGTCGAAGACGACCAGGGAACCCGGCCGCAGGTCCGGGTCGAGGGAGCCGCAGACGGTGAAGGACACGAGGGCCTCCGTCTCGCGGGCGAGCAGGGCGGCGAGGTTCGCCTTGTGGTCGACGTGGCTGGAGAGCCGGTGGTGACCGGCGCCGTGCCGGGACAGCTGCACGATCTCCGCCTTCCCCAGGCGTCCCTCGGTGACGGTCGCCTCGCCGTGGTCCGTGACGACGGTCCGCTCGGCCGCCCCCTCCAGATGGGGCCAGTCGTAACTGCCGGAGCCGGTGATCACGCCTATGCGCATGCGCTACTTCTCCTTCGGTGATTCGCCGGTTGAACGGCGGCCTGCGGTACGGACTTCGACGATCGGCAGCAGGGTGCGCAGTGCCGCGTTCTCGGCCGGGTCGAGTACGGCGTGCTGCACGCAGGCGGGCACGAGGGTGCCGGTTTCGGGGTGGGCCATGGCGTAGTGGCAGGCGGCCAGCCGTTCCTGGGTCTCGCGCAGCCGGGGGTCGGCGGCCTGCTCGCCGCGCCGCATCATCTCCCAGGCCGGGGCGACGACGTCGGCGTCCATGAACTGGTGCATGACGAACGTGACCGGGCGCACCCGCATCCGCTGGCGGGCCAGCCGCAGTGGTCCGACGCGGCGGACGGCGCGGGCCAGCCAGCGCAGCGCGGTCACCGCGGTGGACGGGTGGCGGGCCACCACCCGCAGGACCCTGGCCGCGAGGAGGGCGGGCGGGGTACCGGTGAAGGACATGCGTCCGAAGTAGCGGAAGAACGCGTCGCGTACGGCGAGGTCGCGCGGGTCGCCGCCGTCGAGGAACGGGAACCAGCGGCGGCCGACGTAGCAGCCGTAGGCGGTGCGGTTGCAGCGCACGTCGCCGTTCTCGAAGACCCGGTAGTCCAGCCGCGTTCCGGCGCCCCGCTCGATCTCCGCCCACACCGCGTCCGGGGTGGCCTCGCGGAACCTCTCCTTCCAGCGGCGCTCGTCGCCGAGGAAGGCGGCGGGCTGGAAGGAGAACATGCCGTAGCCATGGGCGTGGCAGTCGCGGATCACGCTCGCGACCTCGTCGAGGTTGCCCGGGGTGACGGTCATGTTGTGGGCGAGGAAGTACCGCACCCCGTGCTCGCGCCGCAGACGGGCGAACATGGTGGTGAACCGTGACCGGTAGGGGTTCAACGCCTTCTCGTCGGGCGGGCGTTCGATGCCGCGCCGGCCGTACATGAACTTGTCGAAGTGCGCGGCGAAGGACAGCCGTCCGAAACGCCGCCTGCCGTCCGGGCCGAGGGCGAGGCGGGTGAGGTAGCCGTAGTCGAAGTCGCCGTGGGTGAAGCTCATCGGTTCCCGGCCGTGGTCCCGCATGACCGCGAGGGCGGCGGCGTGGTCGTCGGGGGCGAGCAGGCTCACCTCGCCGCCGATGAGCTGGGTGTGGGCGCGTGGGCCGCGCAGCTCACGCAGCAGCGCCATCTGCGCGGCGACCTGTTCGCGGGTGTGGGGGCCGTCGACGCGTACCTGGTTGGCGTCCCGGGAGTGGTAGCACGGGGTGCACTTGAGGTTGCACTTGGGGAAGACGCCGTGGGTTCCCTCGCAGCCGACGCCGTGCCGGCCGAGGATCTGGCCGGGGGTCCTGGCGGCGTCGGGGAGTTCCGCCCAGCGGCGTTCCATGGCCTCGGCGAACTCGGGGTCGTAGGGACGGGTGGCGCGTTCGAGCGCGCGCAGTGCCGCGATGATCCTCATCGGTGGTTCTCCTGCCGGGTCCGGGCCGCCGCGAAGGGCCGGGCGGCGGACGAAGCGGGCCGGGCCCGCCGCAGTCCGCGCCACAGCAGCCAGGCATACAGCAGCATCAGGGCGTCTTCGACGAGTACGTACCACCGCAGTGGCTGGGTCGCGTACGTGCCGAAGCAGCCGCAGTTGTCGAGGACGAGTCCGCGGGCGAACGCCTGGGCGGCCAGGACGGCCCACACCACCGCGACGCCGGTGTACAGCCCGACGGGCGTCGCGGCGCGGGAGCGGGGCCGCGCGAGGAACCAGACGGCCGTCACCGTCTCGGCACCGATCAAGGCCACGGCCAGGGCGGTCGAGGCGGCGCCGGACGTCAGCCCGTAGGCGGTCAGGAGGGCGGGCATCGCGTCGAACGAAGCGAGCTGGCCCAGTGCCATCGCCGCGAGGACGGCACCGAGGACGACACGGAGGACGACACGGAGGATCATCGGCGCACCGCCCGGCGGAACTTCAGCAGCGCGCCGATGGGGCCGCTGCCCCGGGCCAGGCGGGCGTAGACGTCGGCCAGCGCGGTGTGCCAGGGCCCGTCGGCGTAGCTCGGATAGGGGTGCACGGTGCGGGCGTAGTCGGAAGGCGTCCAGCCCAGGCGCACCGCCGCGGCCAGATGGGCGATGGTCTCCCCGCCCCTGGGTGACACCACCGTCGCCCCGACGATCTTCCCGCGCGGGCCCAGCACCAGGAGGGTGAAGCCCTCGGTGCGGCCGTCGGCGACCGCCCGGTCGACCCGGTCGTTCTCCAGAGTGTTCACGCGTGCGCCGTCGCCGTACGCCTCGCGCGCCTCGTCGGCGGTGAGACCGACGCGGGCGATCTCGGGATCGGTGAACGTCACCCAGGGCACCGCGCGGTAGTCGATCGAGCGACGCACACCGAGGAGGGCGTCGGTGGCGGCTGCTCCGCCCTGCACGCCGCCCAGGTGGGTGAAGGCCGAACGGCCCGTCACGTCGCCGGCGGCGTAGATCCGGGGGTTGGTGGTACGCAGCCGTCCGTCGGTGCGGACGTCGCCGGTGTCGGTCAGCTCGACACCGGCCGCCTCCACGCCGAGCCCCCGGGTGTTGGCGCGGCGGCCCGTGACGGCGAGCAGTGCGTCGTACGGGAGGGAGCCACCGGGCCCGTGGACGGCGCCGCCGTCGACCTTCTCCGCGCGGTAGCCGGTCAGTACGGTGACGCCCTCCGCCTCCAGCCGGTCGCGCAGCACCTGCGAGGCGCGCGGTTCCTCACGGGGCACCAGCCGGTCCCTCGCCTCCACGAGACTGACCTGGGAGCCGAGCCGGGCGAACGCCTGGCCGAGCTCGCAGCCGATGGGTCCGCCGCCCAGCACCACCAGCCGGCGCGGGAGTTCGGACAGCTCCCACACGGTGTCGCTGGTCAGCGGCCCGGCCTCGGCCAGGCCGGGGACCGGCACCAGGGCCGGTGCGGAACCGGTCGCGATCAGGGCGTACCGGAAGGAGATCTCCCGATCGCCGACGGACAGGGTGCCCGGCCCCGTGAAGGTGGCCGCACCGGGTACGACGTCGACGCCGTACGGGGCGAGCGCCTCGGCGGAGTCGTGCGGCTCGATCACCCCGATCGCCCGCTTCACCTCCCCCATGGCCGCCGCGAGGTCGGCCGGTCCGGACACCGGAGGCAGCCCGTAGGCGGCGGTGCGGCGGGCCGCCTGGACGTCGGCGGCCACGCGCAGCAGCGCCTTGCTCGGCACGCACCCCGTCCACAGGCAGTCCCCGCCCAGCCGGTCCCGCTCGACGAGCAGCGTACGGGCACCGAAACGCCCAGCGGTGCGGGCCGCGGTGAGTCCGGCGCTGCCGCCGCCGATGACCACCAGGTCGTACCTGCTCATGGTGTGGGCTCTCCTCGGTCGTCGCGCGGTCGTGTGACATGGCGGGAACCCGATGACACAGGCCTAGCCTTCCCCTTTCCGATCACACGATTACGGCCAAGAGGGTCGACCGGCCTCGTCCGTGCGTAACCGGCGTGTCCGAAGGGGAATGCGGGAGCGGACCGACCGGGTTCCCGGCGGCGGACGACCGGCGTGGCACACCGACGGCAGGTCCATGGGACGGCCCCGTTCGGCGAGCGTGAGGGAAGTCCCGCAACGAGGCGTGGCAACGAGGCGTGGCAACGAGGCGTGGCAATGAGGCGCGGCAGCGAGGTGCCAGAGAGGCGAGGGCTGGATGGACGAACCGGACTGGCGGCGCTTCATCACCGCCTACCACCAGACGCACCCCGGTGTGACCGAACGGCTCCTGGCCCTCGCGGACACCTCGCCGTACGCCTGGCTGGCCGAACCGCTGCGCGGCACCGGCGGGGCGGTTCTCGACCTGGCCTGCGGATCGGCACCCACCCGCGACGAACTGCCGGACGCCGACTGGATCGGTGTCGACCTGTCGGAGGCAGAGCTTGCCGCAGCGGCGATCCGGGGCCGCGGGCCGCTGGTACGGGCCGGCGCGGAGGCGCTCCCGTTCGGCCCCGCGAGCGTCGATGCCGTCTGCGCGGCCATGTGCCTGCCCGTCGTCACGCCCCTGCCGCAGGTGCTCGCGGAGGTCCGGCGTGTACTGCGGCGATCGGGAACGCTCGTGGCACTGGTGCCCTCGCAGTCCGGGCTCTCCCCGTCCGGCGCACTCGGCTGGCTCCGCGTGATGGCGGCCCTGCACGCCGTACGCCAGCCGTGGCCCAACCCGCAGGCCCGCGACGGCCTGGCCCCCCTGCTGCGCACAGCGGGGTTCCGCGTACGCGGCGACGAGCGACGTGTCTTCACCCTGGCCATCGACTCCGCCGACGCCGCCGCCCTCCTGGCCGACGCTCTGTACCTGCCCGGCCTCACCGCTCACCGCGCCCGGGCCGCCAAGCGTTCCCTGGCCCGGTGGGCGGCCCCGGGACGACGACTTGAGCTGCCGCTGCGCCGCGTGGTGGCCGACCTTCCCACCGAGCGACCGACACAGGAGCCGACATGAACCGCTCTGCAGCCCCGGCGTCCGCAACCGGGCATCACCCGTCCGGCCCCGGTGCCCGATCCGAGGCCGACGGCGCGGCTGAGGCGGCCCCGCGGCCGGCGCGAGCGCCATGGGTGCGGCCGGCCGCGCTCGTGGTCCTGCTGTCGGTGCTCGGGACCTGGGCGACGTTCGGGGGCGTCGACCTGTTGAGCGAGCTGCGCCGGTGGATCGGCTCGCTCGGCCTGTGGGGGCCGGTGATCTTCGCGGTCTGCTACGCCCTGGCCGTGACGGCCCTGCTGCCCGGCTCGGTGCTGACCGCTTCCGCCGGCGCACTGTTCGGGCTGCCAATGGGGGCCGGGGTGGTGCTCGTGGGGGCGACGGCGGGGGCGGCCCTGTCGTTCGGCCTCGCCCGCTGGCTGGGCCGTCCGGTGGTGGCCCGCTGTGCCGGCTCGGGACGGCTGGCCCGGCTGGACGCCTACCTGACGCGTCACGGGTTCACGGCCGTACTGGTTGTGCGGCTGGTCCCGCTGTTCCCGTTCTCGGTGATCAATTACGGGGCGGGCGTGGCCGGCGTCCGCTTCACCTCCTACATGACCGCAACGGCCCTGGGTATCGTCCCCGGCACCGTGGTCTATACCGGGCTCGGCGGGTCCTTGGGCGACCCCGCCTCTTCTGGCCTGTGGATCGCGCTGGGCGCTCTGCTGGTGCTGAGCGCGGGCGGCTGGTGGGCGGCACGGCTGGTCCGTTCCCGGAGCACGGAGCTCGGCGCGGCGGCCGAGCATGGCAGGCCGGCGGCGGCCCCGCCGGATCCGTGGCCCGGTGCAGACGGTGACCACCGGCTCCCGTAGCCGCCGGCAGGCGGGGGAATGAGAGCCGCTGCCCGGCGGGTTTCCGTCGCGGCCCCGGCGCCCCGCCGGTCCCGTGCGCGAGAACTCACTCACCAGGGAGCGACATGACGACGATCGACGTATCCGCAGTCCGGCAGGGTTCCGGACCGTTCGTGGCGGAATCGGTCAAGGACTACTACGGAAGGGTCCTCGCCTCCTCCGCCGACCTGAAGACCTCGGCCTGCTGTACGGACGTGGCACCGGCGCCCCACATCGCCGCGGCGCTCACCGAGGTGCACGACGAGGTCATGGAGCGCTTCTACGGATGCGGTTCGCCCATTCCGCCCGCGCTGGAGGGCGCCACCGTGCTCGATCTGGGGTGCGGCAGCGGCCGGGACGTGTACGTGCTGTCCCAACTGGTCGGCCCCACCGGCCGGGTGATCGGCGTCGACATGACCGAGGAACAGCTCGCCGTGGCGCGCCGGCACCAGGACTGGCACGCCGAACGGTTCGGCCACGCCAACGTCGACTTCCGCCACGGCTACATCGAGGACCTGGCCTCGGCCGGCATCCCGGACGCTTCCGTGGACGTCGTGGTGTCCAACTGCGTGGTGAACCTCTCCCCGGACAAGCCGCGCGTCCTGTCCGAGATCTTCCGTGTCCTGGGGCCCGGTGGCGAGCTGTACTTCTCCGACATCTTCGCCGACCGGCGCCTGCCCGCCGCCCTCCTCGACGACCCGGTCCTCGTCGGCGAATGCCTCGCCGGAGCCCTCTACACCGAAGACTTCCGCCGTGTCCTCGAACGCGCCGGCTGCCTGGACGCCCGCACCGTAGCCACTTCCCAGGTGACGATCAGCGACCCGGACATCGGCCGGAAGATCGGCTTCGCCGCCTTCACCTCCCGCACCGTCCGCGCCTTCAAACTCGCCCTGGAGGACCGCTGCGAGGACTACGGCCAGGTCGCCGTCTACCGCGGCACCATCGCCGAGCACCCGCACGCCTTCGACCTGGACGATCACCACCGCTTCCGCACTGGCAAGCCGGTGCCCGTCTGCGGCAATACCGCGGACATGCTGTGCGCCACCCGATACGCGGACCACTTCACCGTCACCGGCGACAAGAGCCACCACTTCGGCCTGTTCCCCTGCACCCCCGCGGACACGGCGGCCGCGCCGGGCACCGGCGCCCCGACAGGCTGCTGCTGACCGCCAGGACCGACGGACCGTCCGGCGACCGGGACTCGCCCCCGCCGGCTCGACGACCCTCAGCGGCAGGACCGGTAAGGAGGTGTCCGCCGGGGACTGTGCCGGAGGGACGCCTTGATCAGGCGCAGCAGTTGCAGGCTGCCGCTGCAGGTCCAGCAGCACGCGACGTGGGCGGCCACCCGCCTTCGGTGGGTGCCGGTGAGCTGGCCATCGGCGTACGCTTCCACGTCACCGCGCAGCCGTACATGCCGGATCTTCTCCCTGCATTCCGCCCACACGCGCCCCGGTCGCGGCATGCCCTGCCTGTTCATGCACCGGAAACCCGGCCTGACGTACGCCGCATTCCCAGGCAGGGCAGGGGCGAAGGAGGCGAAGGAGGGTGGAATGCGGGAGGGGTGAGGCCGGGTTTCTGCTGTGTGGAAGACGAAGTGACAGCGCGCCCGGACCCGGCGGCCCCACAGGGGCAGGCGTTCGCCGCCTACGTGCTGCCGGAAGTGGAGGTGCTGCTGCGCGTGGCGATGACCCTGACGTCGCAGCCCGCGGACGCCGAGGACCTGGTACAGGACACCCTGCTGCGCGCCTACCGGGCCATCGACGGCTTCGACGGAAGGCATCCGCGCGCATGGCTGCTGACGATCATGCGGCGGGCCGAGATCAACCGGCACCGTCGCCGTCGTCCGCACCTCCTGGACGATCCGGACACCGATCTGGACCGGCTCAGCTCCACGGGCCTCAGCGGATCGGCGGAGGAGATCGTGGTCGGAGAGGCGTTCGACGACGCGGTGGACGAGGCGTTGTCCGCGCTGCCGGACAAGCACCGGCAGGTGGTGCAGTTGGTGGACATCGACGGCCTCACCTATGCGGAAGCCGCCCACCTGCTGGATGTTCCCGAGGGAACCGTGATGAGCCGGCTGCACCGGGCGCGAAAGCGGATCAGGGCGCGACTGGCCACTGCGGGACTGGCGCCCAAGCGAGGTGTGATGTGAAGTACCCATGGCGACGGCGCGCGGCAGCGGAGCGCCGGATGAACTGCCTGCAGGCTGCGCGTGTGCTGCAGTCCTACCTCGACGGCGAAACCGACGAGGTCACCGCGCGCCGCGTCGCGGTCCACTTGGCGGACTGCCGGCGCTGCGGCTTGGAGGCGTCCGTTTACCGGGAGATCCACAACGCGCTGGCCCGCGCGGCGGAGCCCGACAGCGGAGCGGTGGAGCGGCTGCGGGCGTTCGGCGCGTCGCTCTTGAACGACCTGCAGGCCGGCGAGGACGATGCGGAACACGGTACGACGCCCCCGGCAGGCGCCTAGAGAACCCTGCTCGAAGGAGTCTTCTCAGCGAATCCGGGACACCAGCGCAGAGCTCATGGAGGAGACCATGCCGCACCAGAACGCGGCGCTGCTCGTATTCGACGTCAACGAGACACTCAGCGACATGGGCCCGCTCCAGGACCGGTTCGCGGACATCGGTGTTCCGCCTCATGCGTACCGCCTCTGGTTCGCCAGTGTGCTGCGGGACGGCTTCGCGCTCACCGCTTCGGGAGCGTTCGCGGATTTCCCGTCCGTGGCGCGGGAGGGGATGCGGGTGTTGCTGTCCAGCGTGCCCGGGTGGTCCGGCGATATCGAGGAGGCGGCCGATCACGTACTGGACGGGTTCTCCCGCCTGGAGGTGCACCCTGACGTTCCCGACGGCGTCCGCGCTCTCCGCGAGCGGGGATTGAGACTGCTGACCATGACCAACGGCAGTTCGGAACTCAGCGAGGGACTCCTCGGGCGAGCCGGTCTCGCAGACTGCTTCGAACGTCATCTGGACGTGAGCGGGCCACGGAGCTGGAAGCCGGCCCCTGCGGCCTACCAGTACGTCGTGGAACAGGCGGGCGTTCGTCCCGAGGAGGCAGTGCTGGTGGCGGTGCACCCGTGGGACGTCGACGGTGCACAGCGCGCTGGGCTCGGCGGCGCCTGGCTGAGGCGAGGGCCGGTGGAATACCCCCAGGTGATGCTGCCTCCCACCCACACGGTTGGGAATCTTCGGGAACTGGCGGAGACCCTCGCATAGGGGGTGCGTTGTCGACCAGGTGTTGCAGTACGCCGAGGAGGCCGCAGACGTCGAGCAGGTGCAGGCCGACGCCGGGTTCGTCCAGGGCGCACAGGGCATCTTGAGCGGCCTGTCATTCCTGGGTGTTCGCACTCGGGTGCGTGCCTGTCGTGCTGCGCGGCGCGTAGGGCACGACCACGACTTGTACGTCGTCCTCGTAGATGACCCGTCCTGGGTCTGCCGAACGCACTGCCAGGCAATCGATGCCGTGGGCGGCCAGAATCTCCAGGTAACCAGGCACCCGGGCAAGCAGATGTGATGCTGACGGCTTGAACCACGACGCGGCACCAGGGTTGATCTCATCGTCGTAGACGGTGGGATCGACGGTTGAGGGATCGGTGTACGCGGCGTCGTACCAGCTGTTGTTGCTCCGGCGGAAGGACTCCTGTGCGTCTGAGAGCCTCCCCTCCCGCGCCAGATTGTTGACGAGCCCAAAGACGCCGGTGAAGTGGCCTCGGCTGTTCCGGTGCGGCGATTGGAACCGCACGTACTGGGCGGCCTCGCTGTCGCTATCGGTCATCGCCATCGAATCCCCTTCCCGCCGGTGCCCTCATGGGCCGGTGAGCATCCTCTCAACTCCACAGAGGTGCCGTCGTGCGCCGCCGTGGAGCCGGCATTGGGATCAAGCGCGCAGAAGGGCATAAGACTCTCTTCGAGTCGTTGTCGATCAGCTGTCGATGAGTGCGTCCACGACGGCCCTGGCGACGCGGCCGGCCTTCTCCGGTGTCCAGTAGGACGGCTCTTCGAGGGTGGAGACGTAGTAGCCGCGGGTCAGCAGGGAGAGCACGTCTGCGGCGAGACCGGCGTCGGGGACTCCTGCCGAAGCGAACGCGTCGAGCAGTTCCTGGCGTGATTCACGGGGCTCCTGGTGGTCGATCACGTGGGGAGCGGTGTGCGCGGACGAGAGCATCTCGACCCAGAGGGCGCGCAGCAGCAGGTCATCCGGTTCTGTGCTCAGGTGCCATTCCACCGTCGCGCGGAGCCGGTCCTTTCCGGTCAGGTCGCCCAGGTGCGCCTCCAGGTCGCCCCGCCACCGGGCTTCCGCCGCGCGGACCGCGTTGGTGATCAGATCGATGCGTGTGGGCACGTAGTTGGTGACCATCGCGGTGGATCCGCCGAGTTCCTTGGCGACGGCGCGGATGGTGACGGCGCGCGCACCGTCCCGGGCGGCCACGGCGAGGGTCGCATGGGCGATTGCCTCGCGGCGCTGGACTTCGTCGACATCGATCGGCATGGCAGCAACCTAACTCAGCGAGGGTTGACGGTGAACTCAGCCAGATGTAACGCTGTTATATCACGCTGTTTTCTCAAGTTCTGCCATGTCTCGAGCCGTCCCCGTGGAGGGGCCCATGAGCCTTGCCGTCCGCCGCGTCAGTCCCGAGCCCGTTCCCCCGCACGCCCAGCAGCACATGGTGCGCATGCGCGACGGAGCGCTGCTGGCCACCGACGTGTACGCCGCCGACCCGGACGGGCCGGCACCGGCCGTGCTGGCCCGCCTGCCCTACGACAAGAACAGCCGGTACGTCTACTTTGACAGGATCGCCGAGCGGTTCACGTCACGCGGCTACGTGGTCGTCGTCCAGGACGTCCGCGGCAAGTTCCGCTCCCAGGGCCGCACACTCGGCTGGACCGGCGAGGTGGACGACGGCTACGACACCATCGAGTGGATCACCCGTCAGCCCTGGTCCAACGGGATCGTCGGCATGTTCGGCGACTCCTACTACGGGTTCACCCAGTGGTCGGCGGTCGCCGGCGAGCACCCCGCCCTGCGCGCCGTCGTCCCCCGGGTGACCACCACCAACAACGGCCCCGGAGTGGCCAGTTACGACACCGGGTCCGGCCCGCAGCCCGTGTGGCTGGAAGGGGCCACCTACCAGGCGCAGGTGTGGACGGACAACGACAGCTACGCATTCGACGTCGATCTCACCAAGCGCCCGGTGCTGGACGCCTACGAAGAGGCCTTCGCGGCGATCGGGAAACGCTCGGCCGGCTTCGACCTCGTCGTCGGCGGCATCCCGCTCGCCCCCTACAACGGACCGCACCCCTACGACGCCCGGCCGGTGCCCGTCCTGCACTGCGTGGGCTGGTTCGACAACCTGGGCATCGCCCACATGCGCGACTACACCGAACTGGCCCGGCGGCCCGGCTGGTCGGCGGTGCAGTACCTGATCGCCGACACGATCGACCACGAGAACTACCGGCTGGAGGACGCACCTGTACCGCCGGACGGCGATCACATGGTCGAAGACGCGGCGCTGGAGCGCATGCTGGACACCTGCACGGGTCCGGCTGTCGAGTTCTTCGACGTCTTCCTGAAGGGGACCGCCCCGCCCGAATCCCTTCCCCGGGTCCGCTGGAAGCTCGGCCACGTGGGCTGGCGCACCTCGGCCGTCTGGCCGCCGAAGGAAGCGACGGATGCCGAACTCCACCTCGGCGAGCCGGCCGCCGCCACCGGCCCGGCGCCCGGCGGCACGCTGACCCCCGGCCCGTCCGCCGCACCGGGGACGGCGCAGTGGCGCTACGACCCGTACGACCTCGTCCCGTCCGCCGCGGCCGACACGTTCCTGCAACTGCGCGACCACGCGGACGAGCGCCGCACCCTCGACCGGGACGACGTACTCGTGTTCACGACTCCCGCCTCCGACACGCCGCTCGACCTGGCCGGCCCCGTCCACGCGGTGCTCCACGTGGAGAGCACGGCACCCACGTACGACGTGTTCGTGCGGCTCCTGGACCTGGCACCCGACGGCACAGCGCGCCTGATCGTGCGCGGGTGCGCCCAGGCCGACAAGCCGGGCGAGCTGGAGATCGCCCTCGGCCACACCGGCTACCGGATGGGCCCCGGACACCGCCTCGCGCTGATGATCGCCGGCAGCGACTTCCCGAACCACCTGCCCAACTCCGGGTCCACACAGAACCCGTGGCTGACGACATCCCCCCGCCCCAGCCTGCAGACCCTCCGCACCGGAACCGGCCACCCCTCCCGCCTGCGCCTGACCGTCCTGCCCGAAAGCGGCGTATAGCCCCTGTCCCCTGGAGGGCACCTTGCTCGCTCTGCGAACTGCCCCTCGCACGCCGGCGACCGCCGTGGCCGTGCGCTCCCACCCGGCCGCCGCACCGTGCGGCGAAGGAGGCGGCCCGAGATGAACCTCCGGTTCGTCGTCACGCGACTGGGCATGCTCGTCGTGACCGTGCTCGTCTCCAGTCTCGCCATCTACGGCGCGATGTTCCTCACCCCCGGCGACCCCGCCACCCTGCTGATCGGCGGCAGCCGCAACCCCGACCCCGCGGTACTGGACCGGATCCACCGCGAGTACCACCTGGACGACCCGTTCATCCAGGGATACTGGCACTGGCTGAGCAACTGCCTGCACGGCGACTTCGGCACGTCCCTCGTCTACCGCGGCTCCGTCACCGACCTCATCGGCGACCGCGCCGGAACCACCCTCGCCCTCGTCGGCTACGCCGCCGTCCTCGTCCTCGCCGCCGGCATCACCATCGGCACCGTCGCCGCACTGCGCGGCGGTCGCACGGAGGCCCTCGCCACGACCCTCACCGCCGGGGCGATGGCGGTGCCGACCTTCGTCATGGCGGTCGTGCTCATCTGGCTCTTCGCCGTCCAGCTCCCGTGGTTCCCGGTGTACGGCTCGGGCGAGGGTCTCACCGGAACCCTGTCCCACCTGACCCTGCCCGCGGTCGCGCTGGCGATGACATGGATCGGCTACGTCGCCCAGGTGACCCGTACCGCCGTCCGCGCGGAACTGCGCTCCGAACACGTGGAGACCGCCCGCAGCCGCGGAGTGCCCGAGTGGACGGTGATCCGGCGGCACGTGCTGCACAACGCCTCCGGCCCCGTCTTCGCGGTCTCCGGCGTCGGTGTCGCCGGCCTCATCGCCACCGCGGCCATCGCCGAGCAGGCGTTCGGCACCGGAGGGCTCGGCGCCCTCATGATCGAGGCCGCCGCCAAGCAGGACATGACCGTGGTGCAGGCCGTCTCGCTGCTCTTCGTGGTCGTGTTCGTCGTCATCAACACCACCGTCGACCTGGTCAGCGCCGCCCTCGACCCCCGCGCCGCCCAGAAGGGGGCCCGATGACCGCCACCGCGTTCACCCGCACCGCGGGCAAGCCGGACAGCGCACGCCCACGGGACCGGCTCACGACCGGCGCCGGCTGTGTGGTCGCCCTGTTCGTCCTGCTGGCCGTGTTCGGTCCGCTGATCACCCCGCACGACCCCAACGCCGTCGACCCCCTGGGCATCAATGCCGGGCCTTCCACGGCCCACCTCCTCGGGACGGACGACACCGGGCGCGACCTGCTCTCCCGGCTGATCGCCGGCACCCGCCCCAGTCTCGCCGCCCCCGCCGCGGTGATCGCCGTGTCCACCGTGCTCGGCACCCTCCTCGCGCTGGCCGCCGCCTGGTTCGGCGGCCGGCTCGACCGGCTCGTCTCCGGCGCCCTGGACGTCGTGTTCGGCTTCCCCGGGCTGATCACGGCCGTGCTCGTCGCGGCCGTCTTCGGAGCGGGGCTCACCGCGCCGGTGGTGGCCCTGGCGATCGCCTACCTCCCGCTGATCACCCGCGTCGTACGCGCCGCCGCGATCAAGGAACGCGATCTGCCCTACGTGTCCGCGCTCCAGCTCCTCGGCGCCCCCACCGCCCGTATCTGGCTGCGGCACCTGCTGCCGAACCTGCTTCCGCTCGTCCTCGTCCAGGCCACCATCGGCTTCGGCTACGCCCTGCTCGACGTGGCCGCCATCTCCTTCCTGGGACTGGGCAGCCAGCCGCCGGACCCGGAATGGGGCCTGATGGTCTCCAACGGGGCACCCTCCATCCTCGCCGGCCAGCCGCAGCAGTCGCTCTACGCCGGACTCGCCATCCTGGTCGTCGTGGTGGCGGTCAACCTGCTGGGAACGGGACTGTCCCGACGGCTGCTCGGGGAGGACACATGAGTTCCGGACCCCTGCTCCGGATCGACGCGCTGAGAATCGACCTGCCCGTCGACGGCGCCGTACGCACCGTCGTCCACCGGGCCGACGTCAGCATCCCGGAGGGCACGGCCGTCGCCCTGGTGGGCGAGTCCGGATCGGGCAAGTCCCTCACCGCCCGCTCGGTCCTGGGTCTGCTGCCCCGGAACGCCGGGATCCACGGGGACGTGCTCTTCGCCGGGGAATCCGTCCCCGCGATGCGACCGGAGCGCCTGCGCGCCTTCCGCGCGTCCGAGGTCGCCATGGTCTTCCAGGACCCCAGGGCCCACATCAACCCCGCTCGCAGCATCGGCGACTTCCTCGTCGAAGGCCTCACCACCGCACGCGGTGTCCGGGCCGCCGAGGCCGCCAGGAAGGTCACCAGGATCCTCCAGGAGGTCGGCATCTCCGACGCCGCCCGGCGCATGCGCCAACGCCCCCACGAGTTGTCCGGGGGACTGCTCCAGCGTGTCATGATCGCCGCCGCGCTGGCCGCCGAACCCCGGCTGCTGCTCGCCGACGAACCGACCACCGCACTCGACGTCACCACCCAGGAGGAGGTGATGGCCATCATCGGAGAGGCCCGTGCGGCCCGCGGCCTCGCCATGCTGTTCATCACGCACGACCTGGAACTGGCGGCCGCCGTGTGCGACCGGATCGCGGTGATGTACGCGGGCACGACCGTCGAGGAACTCCCCGCCGAACGCCTGCGCGCCCAGGCCGCGCACCCGTACACGCGCGCCCTGCTCGCCTCCCGGCCCTCCGTGGACGACACCGGTGCGGAACTGCGGTCGATTCCCGGCAGACCCCTGTCCGGATTCGAAGTGCCCGACGGGTGCGCCTTCGGCGACCGTTGTCCCCGCGTCCAGGACCTCTGCCGCAGCGACCGGCCGGAACCGACTTCCGCCGGTGACGGCACGGCGTCCTGCCACTTCCCCCACCCCTGCGGTCCCGAGGAGGCCGGCCGACATGCTTGAAGTACGCGAGCTGCGCAAGGAGTTCGGTGACTTCGTCGCCGTGGACGACGTGTCCTTCGTGCTGCCGGAACAGGGATCGCTGGCGATCGTCGGAGAGTCGGGCTCCGGAAAGACGACCACCGCCCGCATGATCGCCGGTCTCGAGACGCTCAGCGGCGGGCACATCGTCGTCGCGGGCGAGGAGCGCACGCCCCGCCGGCCGCGCTCGCGCGACCGCCGAGCCCGTGGCCGGCAGATCCAGATGGTGTTCCAGGACCCCTACTCGTCGCTCGACCGGCGCCAGCGCGTCTGCGACGCCGTGGCCGAGGCCGTCGCGCTGCACAGACGCCTGCCCGCGGACCGGCTGCGGGGCCGGGTGGCCGAACTGTTCGACATGGTCGGCCTGGACGAACGCCAGGCGCGCTCCCTGCCGAAGGCGCTCTCCGGGGGCCAACGCCAGCGCGTCGCCATCGCCCGCGCGCTGGCTGCCGAGCCGCGGACACTGATCCTGGACGAGGCGATCGCCGCCCTGGACGTGTCCATCCAGGCCCAGATCCTGGCACTCCTCGCACGGATCCGCTCGGAGACGGGGGCCGCCCTGCTGTTCATCACCCACGATCTCGGAGCGGTCCGGTACATCAGTGACGACGTGCTGGTGATGCAGGCGGGCAGAGTCGTCGAACAGGGGCCGGTCGCCACGGTTCTGGGCGAGCCCCGGGACCCGTACACGCAACGCCTCGTCGGCTCCATCCCGAGACCCGGCTGGAAACCGCGGAGGAGGGCGGACAGGACAGCCGCCTGACGTTCAGTCGCGGAAGACGTCTGCTCCGGCCCGGGGGGCGGGACAGACGTCTTCTCGTGTCGGATGCAGTGCCGGGCCTCCGGCCGCGTCCCACGGGTCGCGGTCGACTTCCGGCACACGGACCATTGCCCCGTCGTCGCAACAGCACAGGAAGTCACCACACCGGGAACGGCCGACGGCGTGCCCCCGGCGGTCGGTGAGGACCGCCGGGGGCACGCCGTCGATGGGGCTCCGACCCCGGCCGTCAGCCGGCCTGTGCCCAGGAGAGGGTCGGCCGGACCCGCGTGGCCCGGTCCTCGATGGCCGTGGCGACGTGGAGCAGCAGGTCCTCCTGGAACCGGCCGCCGACGAGCTGCACGCCGGAGGGCAGACCGTCGCGCACACCCGTGGGCACGGAGACGGCCGGGAAGCCGAGGACGGGAATCGCCTGCATCGGCCACTGCGCGGCCAGCAGTTCGCTCACCCGGGCGTCGCCGGCGAGGTCCGCGTCCTGCTCGAACGGCGGCTCGGCGGCGACCGGCGTCAGCAGGACCCGGTCCTCGCCCAACAAGCGCTGGAGACGGCCGATGAGTGTGCCGCGCCGGGCGTAACCCCTGATGTACTCGGCAAGGGTGGGGTGTTCGCCCCAGATCTGTGCGGCGGCGGCGAAACAGGAACCGAGCGAGGCGCGCACGCCGTCGTCACCGAACCGCTCGATCTCGGACATCATGGTCTTCAGCTCCTGGTAGAGCAGCAGCGACCACAGCCGTGCGGCCTCGCCGAGCAGCGGCAGCTCCCTCTCCTCCACCTCGTGACCCGCCTCGCCGAGCCAGCGGGCCGCGTCGTCGACGGCGGCGTCCACGACGGGGTGCGGCTTGGCCAGTCCGACGTCGCGGACGACGACGACCTTGACGCGGCCGGGCCGGCCCAGCGGTGGGCGCACCGGCAGTCCCACGGGGTCGTCGAGGTCCGGCGACACCATGGCGTGCAGTCCGCGCCGGGCGTCGTCGACGGTCCAGCCGATCGCTCCGTGGACCGCCATGGTCTGGAAGGACAGCGGGCTGTCGAACTCCTCCGCCCCGCGCGGTTCCGCACCGGAGACCAGTCCCACGGTGGGGCGCAGGCCGACGGCGCCGCAGCAGTAGGCGGGGAAGCGGACGGACCCGCCGATGTCGTTGCCCTGCGCGATCGGGGTCATCCCGGCGGCGACCGCCGCGGCGGCGCCACCCGAGGAGCCGCCCGGGGTGTGGCCGGGGTTCCAGGGGTTGAGCGTCTTGCCGTGCAGGTCGTTGGCGGTGAACCAGCGCACGGCGAAGGCCGGGCTGTTGCTGCGGCCCATCAGGGTCGCACCGGCCGCGCGGAGGCCGGCGACGCAGACGGCGTCGTCCTCGGCGAGGGCGCCGGCCCACGCGGCCACACCGTGCGAACTGGCGTATCCGCGCTGCGAAGTGTTGATCTTGGTGGAGACCGGGACGCCGAGCAGCGGCGGAAGATCTCCGCCCGCCGCGACGGCGGCGTCGGCGTCGGCGGCCTGGGAGAGCACCTCTTCGGGCCGGAGGTCCACGAGGGCGTTGAGTGCCGGGTTGGTCTCCTCGACGCGGGCGAGGCACGCCTGGGCGACCTCGGTCGCCGAGAAGGTCCTGGCACGGATGCCGGCGGCCAGTTCGGCGGCTGTGCGGTCCCACAGCGGCTTGTCGCCCGTGGTGTCGGTCATCGTCGTCTCCTGGAAAGGTGGAGTGGATGTCGGTCGATACGGGGGAGCGGCGGTCACTCTGCGGTCCCGCCGAGGTGGGCGGCCCACGGCATGCCCGAGTACGCGAAGGAGACCGGGACGCCGCTGAGCCGCTTGTTGAGGTACATCCGCTCGTGCGTGGTGGCCAGGTACACGGCCGGAACGGTAGGGGTGAACAGAGCCTGCGCCCGGCCGTACGCCTTGGCCGAGGCCGCCGGATCGGAAGCGGTACGGGCCCGGTCGAGCAGCCGGGTGGCCTCCGGGTTGTCGTAGCCCGTCCAGTTGAAGATGCCGCGCGGGTTCACCATCTCGGCCACGTAGGACGCCGGGTCGGGCATGCCGACGTACCCGAAGGTCAGCACCAGGTCGAGCCCCTCGCGGATCGACGGGTCGTAGAAGAGCGAGGACATCTCGGTGGGCTGGAGCTGCTTGATCTCGATCTCGACGCCGATCTTCTCGGCCGCGGCCTGGATGAACGTCAGCGCCTGGAGCGAACGCTGGTCACCGGCGGGAATGGCGGTCACCAGCGGGCGCGGGGGCCGGCCGGACTCCGCGACCAGCTTCTTGGCCTTCGCCACGTCCGGCTTCGGATCGGCGGGCAGCGCCTCGTAGGCGGCGTCGAACTCCTCGGCGGCCGGGTCTCCGCGCCAAGTGAACGGCGGCACGAGTGACTTGAGAGGGGCGCCGTCACCGCCGAAGACGTTGTCGACCAACGCCTCACGGTCGATGACCAGGGACAGCGCGTCCAAGAGCGTACGGTCGGCCGCGGGCGACTCGGCGTTCGCCGGTATCAGCAGCACGTTCTGGGTCGACGGGCCGAGGTGGACGGCGCCGTTGTCCGCCTTGCCGAGCGCCACGGCGCTGCTGGGCGGCAGCTCGTAGGTGCCGTCGACCTCACCGGACAGCAGGGCGCTGGTCAGCGTGTTGCTGTTGGTGATGAACTGGAACTCGATCTGCTTCACCTTGGGTTTCAGCTCACCGTCCCAGTAGGAGTCGTTGCGGGTCAGAGTGATGGTGCTGCCCGGCTTCCAGGAGCCCAGTTCGAAGGGGCCCGTGCACATCAGACCGCCTTTGGGTGTCCCGTAGGCGAGGCCGGCCTTCTCGGTGTACGCCTTCTTGTTGACGGCGCCGAAGGACGTGGCGAGCGCCTTGCGGAGTGTCTGGTCGTACGACTTGGTGCGCAGCGTCACCTGGTGGGGGCCGGTGGCCTTGATCGAGGTGACGGCGGAGAGGTAGTTGCCGTACAGCGCCTGGGTGCCGGGGTCCCGCTGGCGTTCCAGGCTGTGGATCACGTCGGCGGGCGTCATGGGGGAGCCGTCCCAGAACCTGACGTCGGAGCGCAGGTCGAGGACCAGGGTGCGGTCGTCGGTCCAGGAGACCTTCTGAGCGAGGCCTGGACCCAGCGAGAAGTCGGCGTTCATCCGCAACAAGGTGTCGCAGAGGTTGGCCCCGACCGTCTGGGGCGAGTAGTCGCCGACCTTGGCCGGGTCCAGGGTCGTGGGTTCACCGTAGGGGAGGGCCCAGGTCACGTGGTCGACTTCGGCGCTGCCGGGCGCCGTGGTCAAAGTGAGACGCCGGGCCCCGGGGGATGTGTCACCGCTGTCGGTCGAGCCGGTGCAGGATGCGACGGCCAGCAGGCCCGTGGTGGTGAGCGCCGTCAGCAGCGTTTTCTTCGCAGCCATGGCTGAAGCTCCTTGCCGAGAGGAGTGAGAGAAGAGGGGGACGCTCGACATGGGGGGCGCGGGAAGCCGCCGACGAGTCGTCGTAAACGAACGTCATATAACGCTGTTGCATGTCACGCTTGCATCTGGTGAGCTAAGGAGTCAAGAGCGAGACGTGACCGTCTCGGCGCGCCGGATGTCCGCCCGTCGGGGCGTTCGACCTGGAGTCGGAAAGGGCTCGGTACCTGCTCGCGCCGCAGTTGCTGCTCGTGCGGCGTGCGCCCTGTCCGGGCGGCCCCGCGAACGCGCCGTCATCCCACAGAAGCGGAGAACCGCAATGTCCTTCACTCCCGCCCTCGACTTCGCCTTCGAGGTCCGTGCCGAGGTGGCCGACACCCTCCACATCGGTCACGGGGACGGAGAGATCACCGAGTTCACGCCCATCGTCGGAGGCAGTGTGGACGGCCCCCTGCTGCGGGGGAAGGTCCTGGCCGGCGGAGGCGACTGGAGCAGCACCCGCGGCGAGGTCTGCGAACTGGAGGCGCGTTACCTGCTCCAGGCTGACGACGGCGCCGTGATCGACATCGTCAACCGCGGCTACTACCGGCCCCGCGCGGACGCCCCGGACCAGTTCGACGGGGAGTTGCAGGTCTCGGACGCCGGCCACTACTACCGCACGTCACCGGTCTTCCGCACCGACGCGCCCGCCCATCGGTGGCTCGCGGAGACGGTCTTCGTCGGCCTCGCCCGCCCCGACGGCGACCATGCCGTCGTCATCCGCATGTACGCGCTCAGGTAGTCGGCCCTCCGTCTGTGTGTGGCGGGGCGTGCCCGCTCACGACAAGGACCGCCACGCCCCGTTCAGTGCCTCGCGGAACAGCTTGACCTCCTCGGAAGTCAGCTCGGCGACCATGCGCTCCTCCAGCCGACGGGCCGGCCCAGCGTACTCGGCGAGCAGTCGCCGCCCCGGGTCGGCGAGCAGGATCAGCCGCTCACGGCGATTGCCGGGGTTGGGCTCGCGGCGGATCAGACCGCGGTGCTCCAGGGTGCGGACCATGTCGGCCATGGACTGGGCGGTGACGAACGAGTCGCGGGCGAGTTGCGCGGCGGAGATTCCGTCGTGCCGCTCCAGCACCGTGAGGGCCGTGTACTGCAGTGCCGTGACGCCCGCGGGCTTCAGCATGTCCTCGAGGCGGGCGCGGACCGCCAGCTCCGTCCGCTTGACCAGATAGAGCAGGGAGGCGGTCAACGTCGCCCTCCCGTGGTGGCGGTTCGTGCGGTTCGGTTCATGGCCTTCCCTTCGGTGCGTGCCGCCGGGGTGGCGGCGTATCCACCCTAGGTCATTGACAGGAATCCTGTTGATTACGCAGACTGCGGGCAGCCGTTCAACAGGATTCCTGTCAATTCCGTCTCGGGTCGGCTTCCCCGAAGCTCCTCCGCACACCCACGCACAGGAGGCATCTCCCATGGATCTGCAAAGCAAGGTCGCCGTCGTCACCGGCAGCGGACGTGGTCTCGGACTGGGATACGCGCAGGCACTCGCCGCGGCGGGCGCCGCCGTCGTCGTCAACGACATCGACCCGGACGTCGTCGACGAGGCCGTCGCCTCGATCACCTCCGTGGGCGGAAGGGCGACCGGCGTCGTCGCGGCGGTCGGAGACAGCGAGACGGCCCGACTGCTCGTGGAAACGGCGGTCCGGGAGTTCGGAAGCCTGGACGTGCTGGTCACCAACGCCGGCATCCTGCGCGACCGCGTGCTGTGGAAGATGACCGACGACGACTTCGACGCCGTGGTCCGCGTCCACCTGCGCGGCACCTTCACCTGTGCCCGGGCCGCTGCCGTCCGCATGCGCGAGCAGGGCACCGGAGGCCGACTGATCCTCGTCTCCTCACCGGCCGGGCAGCGCGGCAACTTCGGTCAGACCAACTACGCCGCGGCCAAGGCGGGCATCGTCGCGATGGTCCGGACCTGGGCGATGGAACTGGGCCGCGCCGGCGTCACGGTCAACGCCGTGGTCCCGGTCGCCGCCACCGAGATGACCAGGACCATCCCCGCCTTCGCGCCGGTCATCGAGGCCGCCGAGCGGGACGGCACGCCGCTGCCGGACTGGCTGCGCAGGGACGAGGGCCTCGGCACCGTCGAGGACGTCGCCGGGCTGGTCACCTTCCTGGCCTCGGACCTCTCCAAGGACGTGACCGGGCAGGCCATCGGCGTCGGCGGCGACCGCCTGGCCCTGTGGGCCCACCCCAAGGAGAAGGCCGTCGCCTTCGCCGAAGGCGGCTGGAGCGCCGACGCCATCGCCGCGCAGTGGCCGGACGGCGTCGGCGCCGAACCCGAGACCTACGGCATCCCGGCACCCCAGGCCCCGGAGGCGTGACATGGCCGACCTCGCGCTCGACCTCGACCGGCTGACCGCCATCGACGTGCACACCCACGCGGAGATCTCCAAGGACGGCCACGGGGCGCTGAGCCCCGAACTGTTCGGTGCCTCCGAGGCGTACTTCAAGGCCCACGGCCACCGGCAGCCGACCATCGAGGAGATGGCGGCCCACTACCGTGAACGCCGCATGGCGGCCGTGGTGTTCACCGTCGACGCCGAACACGCCACCGGACACCCAAGGATCTCCAACGAGGAGATCGCGGAGAGCTGCGCCGCCCACGCCGACGTGCTCGTCCCCTTCGCCTCCGTCGACCCGCACAAGGGACGCGCCGGAGTGTCCGAGGCCCGGCGCCTGGTGGAGGAGTACGGCGTACGCGGATTCAAGTTCCACCCGAGCATCCAGGCCTTCTCCCCGAACGACCGCCTCGCCTACCCCTTGTACGAGGCCATCGAGGAACTCGGCGTGCCCGCCCTCTTCCACACCGGCCAGACCGGCATCGGCGCGGGCGTGCCGGGCGGCGGCGGCATCCGCCTGAAGTACTCCGATCCCATGCTCGTCGACGACGTCGCCGTCGACTTCCCGCAGCTGCGGATCATCCTGGCCCACCCCTCCTTCCCCTGGCAGGACGAGGCCCTCGCGGTGGCCACCCACAAGCCCCACGTGTACATCGACCTGTCCGGCTGGTCCCCGAAGTACTTCCCGCCGCAGCTCGTGCGGTACGCCAACAGCCTGCTGCAGGACAAGGTCCTCTTCGGCTCCGACTACCCCGTCATCACGCCCGACCGGTGGCTGGCCGACTTCGAGAAGCTCGACATCAAGCCCGAGGTCCGGCCGAAGATCCTCAAGGCCAACGCCGCCCGCCTGCTCGGTCTGCTCACGGACTGAAGGAGTCCCCGTGCTGAACCAAGGCATCGGCTCATGGCCGGCGCGCCGGGCCCGCAAGACCCCCGACCGCGTCGCCGTCGTCCACGAAGGCCGCGAGCGGACCTACCGCGACCTGCACCAGCGGGCCCTGAGCCTCGCCCACGGCCTGCGCGCCCTGGGCACGGGAGCGGGCGACCGCATCGCGTACCTGGGCCCCAACCATCCCGCCTTCCTGGAGACACTGTTCGCCGCCGGCACCCTCGGCGCGGTCTTCGTCCCCCTCAACACCCGCCTCGCCGCCCCCGAACTGGCCTACAACCTGGCCGACTCGGGCAGCACCGTCCTAATCCACGGCCCGGAGCAGGCGCACACCGCCCGCACCGCCACCCAAGAGGCGGCAGTGCGTCACCGCATCGCACTCGACGGCCCGGAGGACGGCGCCCTCGGCTACGAGGAACTGCTGACCCGAGGTGCGACGACCGAGCCCCTGGACGTCGCCGTGGCTCCCGACGACCCGTGCATGATCATGTACACCTCCGGAACCACGGGCCGCCCCAAAGGCGCCGTTCTCTCCCACGCCAACATCACCTGGAACAGCGTCAACGTCCTGGTCGACACCGACCTCACCGGCGACGAGGTCACCCTGGTCGTGGCCCCGTTGTTCCACACCGCCGGCCTCAACATGACCTGCCTGCCCACCCTCCTCAAGGGCGGCCGGGTGGTGCTGCTCGGCGCCTTCGACGCCGAGCGCGTACTGGCGACCATCGAGAGCCGCCGCGTGACGTACATGTTCGGCGTCCCCACGATGTACGACGCGATGGCCGCCCTGCCGCGCTGGACGACGACCGACCTGTCCAGCCTGCGCACCGTCAGCTGCGGCGGTGCGCCGGTACCGGCCCGCACCATCGCCACCTACCTCGCCCGCGGCCTGGCCTTCAGCCAGGGATACGGCATGACCGAGGCCGCCCCCGGAGTCCTCTTCCTGGGCCAGGAGCAGACCTCGGCCAAGGCGGGCTCCGCGGGCGTGCCGCACTTCTTCACCGACACGCGCGTGGTCCTGCCCGGCGGCGACGACGCCGGACCCGGGCAGCCGGGAGAAATCCTCGTGCAGGGCCCCAACGTCATGACCGGGTACTGGGGCAGGCCCGAGGACACCGACGCCGCCTTCACCGACGACGGCTGGCTGCGCACCGGCGACGTCGCCCGCACCGACACGGACGGCTACGCCTACATCGTCGACCGGGTGAAGGACATGTTCGTCTCGGGCGGCGAGAACGTCTATCCGGCCGAGGTGGAGGACGTGATCCTCACCCACCCCGCCGTGGCCGAGTGCGCGGTCATCGGCGTGCCCGACCAGGTCTGGGGCGAGGTCGGCCGTGCCGTCGTCGTACTCGGTCCCGGAGCCCGCGCCGACGAGAACGACATCCTCGCTCATCTGCGCGGCAAGCTCGCCAAGTACAAGACCCCCCGGTCCGTCGTCCTCACCGACAACCTGCCCCGCACGGCCTCCGGGAAGATCATCAAGGCCGCCGTCCGCGACCTGCACGCCCGCGCGGCCACGCTCCCGCACGACGCGAACCCGCCGCAGTCCCCACCCCGCTGACGACCACCCCACCGAAAGGAACCCCCATGCCCACCACCGCCCATGGCATCGACGGACTCAAGGCCCTCAGCGGCACCGATCTCGGCCGCACCGCATGGCGCGAGATCACCCAGGACCGGGTGAACACCTTCGCCGACGCCACCGACGACCACCAGTGGCTCCACACGGACCCCGAGAAGGCCGCGCACGGCCCCTTCGGGGGCCCGATCGCCCACGGGTACCTCACCCTCTCCCTCGTCATCCCGCTCTTCGGTGAGCTGCTGGACATCACCGGCGTCTCCATGAGCGTCAACTACGGCCTGGACAAGGTGCGTTTTCCCAGCCCCGTCCCAGTCGGCGCGAAGATCCGGCTGCACGGAGCCGTCGGCACCGTGGAGGAGGTCAAGGGCAACGGTGTCCAGATGCCACTGACGTTCACCGTCGAGGTTGACGGCAGCGACAAGCCGGCCTGCGTGGCGCAGGCCGTCTACCGCCACTACGCCTGACCCCGCCACCGCGCGTGCCGTCGGTACCGTCGGTGCCGACGCGCCGGCTTCGGCCCAGGACGGGCCGCCTTGGGGGGTGACCTCAGGTCCGGTCGCGCAGCCATTGGTGGACGGCGAGCGCGGTGGTTCGGGCGTGTTCCTCCAGCATGGTGAAGTGGTCCCCGGGCACGGTGACCTGCGCATGCGACAGGCTCCAGTCCGGGGCGGGCTCGGCGCCGGGCAGCGGGTCACGCGCCCGTACGTACAGGGTGGGGCAGGTGAGCGGCGCGGGTTCCAGGCACCGAAGAGTTCGAAGTACCCCGCCATGGCCGTCAGCCGGTCGAGGTCGGCCGAGGCGAACTCCGCCGCCCGGCGCAGCATGTCCGACGTCATCGCCGACAGCGCCCGGTCCCGGTCGCCGTGACCGGGGGGATACGTGTCCACCAGGACCACGGCCACCGGCGCGGCACCCTCGGCCTCCAGCCGTTCGGCGACGGCATGGGCCACCCATCCGCCGGCCGACCGGTCCAGCAGCACCAGAGGGCTCTCGGCCGCGGCCGCGGCCGCGCGGACGGTGGCGGCCTGCGCGGTGACGAGCGCGTCCATGTCGGCGGGCAACGCCTCCCCGAACCCGAACCCCGGATGCCGCACCCCGGAACCGGCCGAACTCCCCGCAGCCCGGCCCCGAGCCGCGCGTATTCCTGTGGACCCGAGAGCGCGCTGAGCGCGGGGAAGCAGAGCAGCCGGGGTCCCGCGCCGCCCACCGCGAGCGGGACCGGTTCGGGCGTCGTCCCGAGGGCCCCGGTCCGGCCGAACACCGGGCGCAGGCGTGCGGCGACGGTGAGAAGCGCCATGCCGTCCCAGGTCTGCCCCCGGGCGCACGCGGTACGGAAGAGCGCGCACAGGGAATCGGGAGCACCAACGGAGTTCACCGGGCCCGCAGCGGCGATCCGAACCGCGTCGCCGGACACCGATCCCGTGCCGGGGACGTCGTCGTTCATCGGGCGGCTCGTCACTGAGCCGCTGGCCACTGAGCCGCTGGCCACTGATCCGCCGGCCGCGGGGCCGTGGGTGCCCGGGCTGTCGCCGAGTACCGGGCCAGAGGCCGCGATGCCGGGGCGAGGCTTCTCGGCGGCATGGCGCCGGGTCAGCTCGGCGGCGAGCGTGCGGGGCGTGGGGAAGTCGAACACCAGCGTGGACGGAGGTCCAGCCCCGTCGATGCCGTGAGCGCGTTGCGCAGATCGACCGCTGCCAGGGAGTCCAGCCCCAGGTCCGCCAGCAGCGCGTCCTCGTCGATCGCGCTCGCCTCTTCCGGATGGCCGAGCACCCCGGCCGCCAGGGCCCGGACCTGCCCGAGCAGCAGCCCGCCCCGCTCGCCGGGGGGAGCGGCCGCGAGCGCCCGACGGAGCCGGTCTCCGTCGCCCGCGCCGGCGGCAGGCGTCCGCAGCGGGTCCGACGCCGGGCCGTCGCCGTCCGCGGCGGACCGGTCCATGCGGGCCGCCACCACCACGGGGTCGTCACCGGCCACGGCGGCGTCGAAGAGGGCCAGGCCCTCTTCCGGCCCGAGCGGGCCAACCCGGAGCGGGTCATCCGCCGCCGGTCCGCGTCGCCGAGGTGCGCTGTCATGCCGTCGGTCTGCCGCCACGGACCCCAGACGATCGACGTACCGGGCAGCCCGAGCCGTAGGCGGTGCCGTGCCAGGGCGTCGAGTACGCAGTTGGCGGCGGCGTAGTTGGCCTGCCCGGCTGAGCCGAAGGTACCGGCCACCGAGGAGAACAGCGCGAACACGGCCAGGTCCTGCCCCCGGGGCAGGTCGTGCAGCGCGAGAGCGGCGTCGGCCTTGGGCCGCAGTACCCGCTCCAGGCGGTCGGTGGTGAGCGCCCCGACGACACCGTCGTCCAGCACGCCCGCGGTGTGCACCACACCGGTCAGCGGGTGCGCCGCCGGCACCGTGTCGAGCAGAGCGGCGAGCGCCGTCCGGTCCCCGACGTCACAGGCGCGCACTGTCACCCGGGCTCCCGCCTCACTCAGCTCCCGGACG
Source organism: Streptomyces sp. AC602_WCS936 (assembly GCF_019049125.1). NCBI lineage: Bacteria > Bacillati > Actinomycetota > Actinomycetes > Kitasatosporales > Streptomycetaceae > Streptomyces > Streptomyces sp. AC602_WCS936. Next base: position 27,125 of record NZ_JAGMUF010000032.1, read on the forward strand.
AGATCCCGGGCGCCCGGCGCGTCCGGTCCGCGCCGGCCGGCGAGCAGCAGATGCCGGACGCCGTGTGCGGTGACCAGGTGCCGTGCCACCAGCATGCCCAGGGAGCCGGTGCCGCCGGTGACCAGGACGGTGCCTTCCGGGTCGAGTGGCCGCCGGGTTCTCGGCTCCGGCCCCCCGGCGGCCAAGGGCACCAGCTTCGGTACGTACACCGTTCCCCGGCGTACGGCCGCTTCCGGCACTGGTGCGGCCGCCAGGGCGGGCACGGCCTTCCAGGAGTCCGGGTGTCCGTCCACGTCGATCAGGGCGAAGCGGCCCGGGTTCTCCCGTACGGCCGAGCGGACCAGCCCCCAGACCGGGGTGTGCGGCGGCACGGATGCCGTCGCGCCGGGATCTCCGGCGGCGCCGTGACCGGTGCCCTCGGCACCCGCACCACCGTCGGCGGGCCCTGCGGCACCGGACGTCACCAGGACGAGGCGGGAGCCGGCCAGGTGCGGTTCGGCGAGCCACCGCTGTACGAGGCCCAGCGCCCAGTCCGCCGTCCACGACAGCCCGGCAGCCGGGTCCTGCCCGTCGGCGCCGGTCGTGCCGGGCGGCGACGGACACGGTGCCAGGACCACCCCGGCCGACACGTCGCACGCCGCCGGGCCGGAGTAGACCGGGACGCCGGAATCCGGGGGCGACAGGAGGTCCGCGACGCGGGTGCCCGCCGTTCTCAGCACCGCCCAGCGGACCGCCGTCGCGGGTGCGGGCAGCTCGGCGAGCGGCACCCAGTCGGTCCGGTGAAGCGCACCGGCGGGTGCGTCCGGCACCGGCGATCCGGTTCGTGGCAGCGGCCGGAGGACCAGCGAACGCACCGACAGCACCGGTGCGCCCGCGTCGTCGGTCAGCTCCACCGGGGCCCGCCCGTTCGCCCCGGGCGTCACGCGTACCCGCACCCGCTCCGCACGGGTGGCACGCACGCGCACTCCGCCGAAGGCGAACGGCAGGGACAACCGTGCGCCCGCCGCGCCCGCCGTCCCTGACGGGTCCGCGACGATACTCTCCAGGGCCACGGCATGCAGCGCCGCGTCGAACAGCGCGGGATGCAGGAGAAACCGTGGACCGTTCGCGTCCGCGTCCGGAGCCAGGGCCGCGTCGGGCAGCACGACATCGGCGTACAGCTCCTCCCCGCGCCGCCAAGCCGCGCGCATGCCCTGGAAGGCGGGGCCGTAGCGCAACCCCGAGGCGGTGAGCCGCTCGTACGGTCCGCTCCCCGGACCGTCGGCGTGCGCGTGCAGCGGCACCGCAGCCGCCGGGGGCCAGGGCGCATCCGGCCGTGGCGGGCTCCCCTGCGGCTGCTCCGCCCGATCCGGCGGATGTATGCGGCCCCACTGTGACACGGCCGCCTCGGCTGTGCGCACCGGCTACAACCCCGGCAGGAGACGTCGTGTCGGATGGTGGGGAGGATCCGCGCTGACGATCGAGGTCGCTGACGGGGCACACCCCGCGGCCCCGCTGTTCTCCAGCCCAGCGATCTGTCAGGACGGTGGCCCGCGCACTGTCTTGTTTGTGCCTGTCGGATGAAGTCGGGGCGGTCCGTGGGGGCGACGAGGGTCGTGAGGAAGGGGCTGCCTCCTTCGCTGGTGGAAGCGCATGACGTCTGTCATTGCCTGCCATGACGGCGATCCGAACAGCCGCGATTGCGCTCGGCTGGACGTCCGCCCTGGGACAGACGATGGACGGTCCGCAGGGCGGGCGGGGTGTATGGAGCCGAGGTGGCGTGGTTAGGCTCGGGTGTGGAGCGCTTGGGAAGTAGGTGCTGCCCGCGGGTACTCCCTGAGGGGTGTGGCTGCGGCTTGCCTGCATGTCCGCTGTTCTGTATTGGAGCCCCGATGGGCCAGCCTTCCTGCCGCCCCGAAGAGATGTCCACGCCGGCCGCATCGCCCGGCTCTTGCCCCGCCCCGCGTGTGGTGTACCGGTCGCCGGAGGAGCTGGGGGAACGTAACCGGAGGCTGGCCCACGAGGGGGTGTCGGCGGCCGAGAACCTGCTGGTCGAGCGCTACGGCCTGAGGGGCGCCGGGGAGGGGTTCGAGTTGCTGAAGACGGTGTCGCAGCAGTGCAACGTCAAACTTCACACGCTGGCGGATGCCGTGCTCCGTGTGCCTGCTCCGGACAGGGGAGCCGGGGTGTGGTTCCCCGGCCGGCGCCGTCTCAGCCCGCCCCGGCTGCCCGGCCTGATGCTGGAGCCTGGTTCCCGCGGCAGTCAGGGAGCGGTCCTGAAAGCGGTGTTGCACTGGGTGCTGTCGATCACGCAGACTCCGATGGGCAACGTCCAGCTCATGGACGGCAACCGGCTGCATCTGGCCCGCCACACGGGCTTGAACAGGTACTTCACCGAGTTCTTCGCATTCGTCGACGCTCCGCCGACGTTGTGCTCGCGGGCGGCGGCGCAGCGTCGGCAGGTCACCGTGCGGGACGTGGCGAGCGCGGACGTGTTCGACGAAGCGTCCCGCTACGCGATCCTGCAGGCGGGCAGCCAGGCCGCCCACAGCGTCCCCCTCACCACCGGCCGGGGAACGGTGTTGGGCATGGTCTCCTCCCACCACGAACGCCCCCTGACCGGCTTCACCACCGCCCAACTCGCAGCACTGCAGCAGACCGGGGACGACGTCGGCCGATGGCTGTCCTGGCACTGGAACACCATCGTCCTGGATGCCCTGGAACGCCTCCACGCCACTGCCACCCGCCCAGCAGCGCAGTGAAACGCGCACAACCACCCGCTCTCGTGATCGAACCGGGGTAGCCTGAGCCGGGCTGGCCCCCACGGGAACGCCGCCGGTCTGGCCTGCACATGAGGCATCCCGACTTGCGGCACTCATGCCTACGTCAGGCGCGTGGTGATCACCGATGACTGGCCCGATGCCCCGAATGACACCCACCCGAACGCGTGCACCGATCCGCGTCCGCGAACGACTGGTGAATCACGGTCGAGAGGGTCCGCCCGCGGCTGTGCTTTCGCGCAGCGTCCACCGAGTTGCGCGGTTACGTCACTCGTCGAAGACCGTGACGGGACTCCGGCATATCCAGCAAAGACGCAGCATGATCTCGTCGGTCGGCTGCGGCCGCTCGTCACCGGGTTCGAGCAGGAAACCGTGGGTGGTCGCCAGGCCTTCGCCGCCTGTGGCCTCATAGCAGGCCCGGCAGGCGGCGCTCCGGCACTTCGTGCAGCGGTACCCGAACCCGGCGATGATCACCTCGTCGGCGGTCTGCGAGAAGTCCGCGGTGTGCCAGGGATGGCCGCAGTTCGAGTCGGTGCAGGAGAATTCATAGTGGGCGCACGGCAGGACCGGGTAGCCGCAGCGGGCGCAGTGGGTCGGCGATGCCGTCAACTCCGGGAGCGGCGTACGTTCGGGAACTTCGACGAGGGCGCCCTCGGCCTCGTCGAAGATCATGACCATGTCGCGACCGAGCTTGCGGTAAGGCGTCTCTACGATCACGTAGTAGCCCTCTTGGCGTACCTCCCGGCTGCGGAGGTACTCCAGCGCGACGGCTTCGGTCTTGACCCAGGACACCTCGTAGACCTGGCCGTTGTTCTTCCTGTCCACGACGGTGGCACTGCCCTCGACGGTGTCGGCGTAGGGGCGCCACTTGCCGTACGCCCGAGTGCCTGGCTGGTACGTGGGTTGCTTTCGTCGTCTCCACCACATGGGGCAAGTATCTGGGCGTCGGGCGGGACCGGTCCCGAACGAACGGATATCGCGCAACTTCCTGCGGTCCGTGAGGCGATGTCTGTTCGGTGTGATTCGTTCTGACCGGGAGGAAGGCGGTTCTGCTCTCTGTCGGCTACTGGTCAGCCATGAGGTGTCAGTGTCGCCGCACAGCATCCGTGGCATGCGTGAGTTCCTCGTAGTCGGCGGGCGGAATCGTGTCCTTGGCTGAGGCGTTGGCGCCGCGGTGGAGGGTAATCGCGCTCGGACCGGTGGCGGTGCTGGGCCACTCGCTCGGCGGAGTGAACGCGTACCAGTACGCTGCCAGGCGGCCCGATCAAGTTTGGGCGCTGATCGTCGAGGACGCCGGCGCGATGGTGGGCAGTGACTGGTCATTCACCTTGCGCCTGCTCCGCCGTGCGTCGTCGCGCCAGGGTTTGGTGGCATCGTATCTGGAGTGTTGCTTCCGTCGGTCGGAGGGAGGCTGGGATTCTAGTGATCTGAGTCGGAGATTCGTCGGCAGTATGCGGCGACTTTGTCGAGGGTCTCGTCGGCAGTCTTCGTCCAGACGAACGGTCTGGGGTGGTCGT
>NZ_JAGMUF010000033.1:0-1425 GCF_019049125.1 Streptomyces sp. AC602_WCS936
CTAGTAGTACTTCGTTACGTTGAGTGATCTCGGCTGGTGGTGGGCAGCCTTTCGGGGTGAAGCTGGGGGAAGTGGAGCGGCTCCGGGGTGAGTTGGCGGAGTTCGTTGCCGATGTGTTCGGGTCGCTGCCGCGGCGGGATCAGCGGCGGTGGGGCGGGTGTTACCTGCGGGGCCTGATGCTCGACGGCCGGCGGAAGTCGGTCCAGCCGATGGCCGAGCGTCTGCCGGACGGGAACATGCAGGCCCTGCAGCAGTTCGTGAACCAGTCGCCGTGGGATCCGCTGCCGGTCAGGCGACGGATCGCCGAGCGGCTCACCGAGGCGGTCACGCCCGAGGTGTGGGTGGTCGACGACGTGTCGTTCCCCAAGTGCGGGCGGGCGTCGGTCGGGGTGGCCCGGCAGTACTGCGGCGCGGTCGGCAAGCGGGCGAACTGCCAGGTCGCGGTCAGCGTCCATGCCGCCACCGACACGGCCTCATGCCCGCTGAACTGGCAGTTGTATCTGCCGCGGGAGTGGACGGACGAGCCGGACCGCTGCCGCCGCGCGGGAGTCCCCGACGACATCGTCCACCAGGAGAAGTGGCGCCTCGCGCTCGGCCTGCTCGACACGCTCGCCAACTGGCAGCTGAAGGCGCCCGTCGTGGTCGCCGATGCCGGCTACGGCGTCAGCACACCGTTTCGGATCGCCCTCGGGGAACGAGGACTGCCCTACGTCCTCGCGCTGACCGGGAAGGAGGTCGCTCACCCCGAGGGCGTCGAGCCGCACCATCCGGCATACGGCGGGCTCGGCCCGCCCACGCTGTCCCGCTATCGCACCCCACCACGAGCCATCTCCGTCCTCGCGGCCGAGATTGACGCGGCCCGGTTCACCGAGGTGACCTGGCGTCAGGGCAGCAGAGGCGCGATGACCTCACGGTTCGCGGTCCTGACCATCCGGCCCGCGGGCAAGCAGTCCCTGGCCGCGGCCCAGGAGGCGGGCGGCGGCCGCAACCGGTGGGACGGTGTCCTGCCCACCCAGACGCTCCTGGTCGAACGGCCGGACAGCCGCGACGTTCCCACGGGCTACTGGATATCGAACCTCCCCGCTTCGACCCCGGTCGCCGACCTGGTGCGGTGGGCGAAGATGCGCTGGCGGATCGAGCACGACTACCGCGAGCTCAAGCACGGCCTGGGCCTGGACCACTTCGAGGGCCGCACCTGGCGCGGCTGGCATCACCACGTCACCCTCGTCACCGCCGCCCAGGCATTCCTCACCCTCAGGAGGCTCGACCCAAAAGCCGGCACACCGGCCCGACCCTCTACCAGGCCCTCGACGCTCTACAGGACCTGCTGAGGTGCTGGACCGGTGCCTGCACCACCTGCGGACGCCCCCTGCCCGCCCGACGAAGCCGCCACAGACAGCGACGAACCTAACGAAGCACTACTAG
>NZ_JAGMUF010000034.1:0-30048 GCF_019049125.1 Streptomyces sp. AC602_WCS936
TGCCCGGTCCGGTGCCAGTGTCCACTCCGGTGCCAGTGCCCGGTCCGGGATCGGTGCCAGGGCCCAATCCGAGTCCGGCCCCAGGACCAGTGCCCGGTTCGGTGCCAGGGCCAGCGCCCGGTCCGGTGCCGGTGCCCACTCCGGTGCCAGTGCCCGGTCCGGGATCGGTGCCAGGGCCAGTGCCCGGTTCGGTGCCAGGGCCAGTGCCCGGTTCGGTGCCGGGGTCCGTGGTGGACCCGACGTCGGGTGCCGGGTCCGGGTTCGCGGCGGGGTCGAGGCCCCATACCTGACCCAGCCGTGCCGAGAGCCCGTCGCTCCGGTCCGCCGCGGGAGCGGCCTGCGCGGCGGCGACGGGCCGGAGGGCCGTGGACGCGGTCGAGGCCGGGGGTGCGGTCACCGTCCCACCCGTAGTCACCGGGGTCGCAGTCAGAGCCGAGGTCGGAGTCGCGGTCGCGGTCGGGAGCGGGAAGGAGACCCGGTTCAGTGGTGTGGGCGGCAGGGTGGCCCGGGAGGTGGCGACGGCGGGCCAGGCCACCTGCTCGCCGGCGAGCCAGGGCCCGGTCGGCGCCAGCTCCTCCCCCGGTGCGGAGCCTGCCAGTTCGGTGATGCCCGCGCCCTCCTGCCGGACGCGCCGCGCCAGCGTCCGCAGCCCGGCCGGCGCCGTGGCGCGCCCGGTCGTCAGGACGGCGCGGGCGGGGCGCTCCGTACGGCCCTCGCGCAGGGAGCGGGCCACCGCCCCCACGCCGAGGCCCGGGTCGCGTTCCCAGGCGTCGGCCAGGTTCTCGGCGAGCGCGGCCAGGTTCTCCGGCGTGTCCGCCGACAGCGGCAGCGCGCGCACCTCGTCGTCGGACGCGGCCGGCGCGGCGGCCGGCGGCTCCTCGACGACGAGGCTGCCGTACGAACCACCGCCGGCGAAGCCGTTGACCAGGACCGTCCGGGGACGGCCCGGCCCGGTGCGCCAGCGGTCCGCCTGCCGCCCCGCCAGGGCCACCGGCCCAGATGAGCGGGCGACGGCGGGGTTCACGGCGCCGGACAGGACCGTCGGATACACCTCGATGCGGCGGAACTGCGCGATGATCTTGCCCAACTGGGCGAAGACCGACGCGGCTTCCAGGTGCCCGGTGTTCGGCTTCACGGACCCCACCGGCACCGGCTCCCCCTCCCCGGCGTCGGCGGCGAACAGCCGGCCCAGAGCGGTGAACTCCAGGGCGTCGGCGAGGGCGGCGCCCGCCGCGGCGGCCTCCACGTAGCCGATGTCGGCGGGTGCCAGGCGGGCGTCGGCGAGGGCCGCGCGCATCGTCTGTTCCTGCCGTTGCGGGTCGGGAATGCCGAACTGCCGTGTGGTGCCGGAGTGCTGGAGCGCGCCGCCGCGCAGCACCGCGTGCACCGGGTCGCCGTCGGCCAGTGCCCGCTCCAGCGGCTTGAGCAGCACGGCCCCGACGCCCTCGCCGACCAGCCAGCCGCTCGCCCGGTCGGTGAAGGCGCAGGAGTCGGCGTCCTCGGCGACGAGCCCCATCTCGGACAGTACGTCGAGGTGGTCGGGGTGCAGCACGAGGTTGGCCGCGGCGGCGAGGGCGGCCGTGCAACGGCCGTCGGCGACGGCCCGGTAGGCGGCCTCGACGGCGGCGAGACCGGACACGCACCCGGTGTCGAGGAGCACGCTGGGCCCGGTCAGCCCGAACGCGTGCGAGGTGCGGTGGGCGAGGCCGCCGCGGGTGGCGTGCGTGCCCTCGTCGGGGCGCCCGCCGGCCCGGGCGGCGACCCCGTGGAGCGCGTGGTCGTGCCACATGGACCCGACGAACACCCCGACCGGTCCCTGCTCGGCCAGCCGTGCCGGGACGACGGCGGCGTCCTCGAAGCAGCGGCGGGCGACGGACAGCAGCAGCCGTTCCTGCGGGTCGACGGCCGGCCCCTCGGCGGGGTCGATGCCGAACTCCTCGGCCTCGGTGGCCAGGACCTCGTCGAGGTACCCGCCGACGGCGGCGCCGGCGCGCCGCGCGCGGGAGGGCAGCGGCGCCCACCGGTGCTCGGGCACGGGCCCGGTCGCGGTGCCGCCGCCGGCCAGCAGCGCGTCGAGTTCGTCCAGGGAGCGCGCGCCGGGCAGTTCGGCGGCGAACCCGACGACGGCGACGGCACCGCGACCCGCACCGGACCCAGTGTCGGCGCCGGTACCGCCGTCCGTCCCGGTACCGCCGTCCGTCCCGGTACCGCCGTCCGTCCCGGTGCCGACGGCTGCGCCGGTGCCGGCCCGCAGCGCCTCCCGGCGGGCCCTGGCGTCCGCGGTGAGCGCGCCGCCCCACAGCGACAGCAGCAGCTCCTGGTCGTCGGCGACGCCGAAGTCGGCGCGTACGGCGTCGAAGTCCATCTCGCCGACCGCGCACAGCCCCAGTCCCCGCTCGGGCGCCCCGGTGAGCAGCAGCTGGGCAATGTGACCGGCCTCGATGGTGGAGAAGCGGGCGGCGTTGCGCTCACCGTAGGCCGGGGCGATGGCCGCCGGGGTGGAGACGAGGAAGACACCGAAGGCGGACCCCTCCACGAGAGCCCGGTTGTGGAAGACGTGCAGGTCGGTGCCGTAGCGGGCGTCGGGCGCGAGGGCGATCAGGGCCCGCTCGGCGGGGTGCAGGTAGTACAGGCCGGGGTCGGTGCCGGCCACGGCGCCGGGCGCGAGGTACACGTACACCTGGACCGGGTAGAAGCCGCCGCCGGAGGGGTAGCGACGCTTGGCCCGGCCGTCGAGGTCGCCCCAGGTGACGGTGGCGAGCAGGTCGAGCAGGTCCCCGGCGGGGACCGGTTCGCCGGCGAAGTCCCGGAAGGACGACGCGTCGAACAGGGCGAGGGTCTCGGCGGGGCCGGAGGGGGGCACGGGCAGCCGCGGCGACGACGCGGGCAGCGGACGCTCGGCGATCCTGGCCTCCTTGAAGGCGGCCTTGGCCGCCGGGTCGAGGGCGATCCGCACGTCCGTCCCCGCGGTGGCCGACGGCGCGGGGTCTGGACCGCCCGGAGCCGCCGCGACGGTGGCGGGGGCGAGGCTGTCCGCGACGGCGCGGGCCGTGGGGCTCTGGATGAGCACGTCGACGGGGACCTGCCGGCCGGTGGCCGACTCGATCTCCTGGGCGAGCCGGATCATGCTGAACGAGGTCGCGCCCAGGTCGAACAGGTCGGCGTCCGGGTCGACGTCGGGCAGGTTCAGCACGGCCGCGGCCGTACGGGCCACGTCCTCGGCGGTCAGCCGCGCGGCGTCGGTCCCGGCGGCGGCCGGTCCCGCGGCCGGAGCGGCGTCCGCGAGGGCGGCGGCGGTCAGCGCGGCGACCGTCGGCCCGCTGATCAGCACGTCGACCGGCAGCGCGGTCCCGGTGATCCGCTCGATCTCCTGGGCGAGCCGGATCATGCTGAACGAGGTCGCGCCCAGGTCGAACAGGTCGGCGTCCGGGTCGATCCCGTCGGCGTCGCTCACCCCGAGCACCTCGGCGACCGCGGCGCGGATCCCGGCGGCCTCGCCGCCCGCCGCGCTCGTGGCGGGCACGGCGGGCGGCGCCGGATCGGCACCCGGGACGTCCGCGGCGGCACCGGCGTCCGGGGCCCCCGGCGCACCCGAGGTGGCCGCGGCCGCTCGGGGGCCCGCTTCGGGGACCGCGTCCAGGAGCCGGGCGGCCGCCTCGCGGTCCAGCTTGCCGTTGGTCGTCAGCGGCAGCCGGTCCACGCAACGGAACCGGCTCGGGATCAGGTACGGCGGCAGCACCTCGGCGAGGGCCCGGCGCAGCTCCCCGGCGCTCGGGGCGCGGCCGGGCGTGCGGGCCACGCAGACCGCGGCCAGCGCCTGTTCCCCGGACGCCTCCTCACGTACCGGGAGCACCCTGGCCTCGGCGACGGCGGGCAGTCCGGTGAGCGCGGCCTCGATCTCCTCGGGCTCGATGCGCAGCCCGCGCAGCTTGAACTGCCCGTCGATGCGGCCGAGGTAGCGGATCTCGCCGTCGTCGGCGAGCAGCCCGAGGTCGCCCGTGCGGTACAGCCGCGGGGAGGGTTCCAGCTCCGGGAACGGCGACGGGACGAATCGCTCGGCGGTCAGCTCGGGGCGCCCGTGGTAGCCGAGGGCCACCTGCCGGCCGCCGATGACGATCTCGCCGGGCGTGCCGGGCCGCACCGGCCGCATCCGCTCGTCGACGAGGTGGACGCGGGTGTGGGCGACGGGCCGGCCGATCGGCACCGTCGGCTCGTCCCAGTCGGGGCGGCAGGCCCAGTGCGTGACGTCGACGGCGGCCTCGGTCGGTCCGTAGAGGTTGTGCAGTTCGGGCGCGCCCGCACCGGTGCCGTACACCTCGTAGAAGTGCCGCATGGTCGCGACGGGCAGGGCCTCGCCGCTGACGAAGACGTACCGCAGCGCGGCGCGGGCGGCGGCCTGCGGGTGGCGCAGGAACATGCCGAGGACGGACGGCACGAAGTGGGTGACCGTCACCGACTCCTCGCGCAGCAGCCGCGCCAGGTAGGCGGGGTCGGTGTGGCCGCCGGGCCGGGCCACGACGATCGAGGCGCCGGCCACGATCGGCCAGAAGAACTCCCACACCGAGACGTCGAAACCGTACGGCGTCTTCTGCGCGACCCGGTCGGCCGGGCCGAGGGGGAAGCGTTCCTGCATCCAGAGCAGGCGGTTGGCCACGCCCTGCTGGGTGTTGCGGCAGCCCTTGGGCTTCCCGGTCGTGCCGGAGGTGTAGATCGTGTAGGCGGGGTCGTCGGGGCCGGGGGTCACGGCGGGCGGGGTCGCCGGGTACGCCGCGAGCGCGCGCCGGTCCTCGGCCCGGCCGGGGCAGACCACGACCGCGCCCGCCTCGGCGGGTACGGCGGCACGGGCCTCGTCGGCGACGACGACCCGGGCGCCGCTGTCCCGGAGCAGGTAGCGGACCCGCTCGGGCGGGTTGGCGGGGTCGACCGGGACGTAGACGGCGCCGGCCCGCACGATCCCGACGAGCGCGGTGACGAGGTCCTCGGAACGGTCCATGTGCACGGCGACGTGGTCCCCGGCCCGGACGCCGAGGGCGTGCAGGTGGCGGGCGAGCCGGGCGGTGCGGTCGGCGAGTTCGCGGTAGGTGACGGTGTGTCCGCCGAACCGTACGGCGGGGTGCTCGTCGCGGCCGGTGAGTCCCGCCTCGACCAGCTCCACCAGGGTCACCGGCGCCCGGCCGGCGGCCGCGGGGTTCCCGGGGCCCTCGGTGTCCTCGGCGGCCTCCGTGGCCTCCGTGGCCTCCGTGGCCTCGGTGTCGACGTGACCGTCGGCGAGGGCACGCGCGTCCAGGGCGGGGCGGGGTGCCGCGACCGGCGAGGGCTCGTCGCCGGCCAGGAACTCCCGCACCCGGCGGGCGTAACGGTCGAACATCGCCTCCATGCGGGCGGGGCCCAGCGCGCCGTCGGCGGCGTCCCACTGGCCCATCAGGTCGTCGCCGACCAGCAGCGGCACGTGGTCGAGGGCGACCTGCGCGGTCTGCGACTGGCTGGTGCGCAGCCGTACCCCCTGCGGGTGCAGCGCCGGGTCGATCTCGGGGACGCGGGTGAACACCACGGGCAGCCGCAGCGCACCGCCGGAGCGGAAGACGCGGGTGCGCAGTTCGCCGAGGCCCGGGCACCGTTCGTGGCGTTCGAGGTCGGCGCGGACCCTGGCCCACAGCTCGCGGGCACGGTCGGCGAAGGACACCGGCAGGGTGTCGTCGACGACGACCCAGGCGAGCCGGGTGAAGTCGGCGACCATGCCGGCGGCGCCGGGCAGGGTGGCGGGCCGGTCCCAGGAGACGACCGTCACGGTGAACGGGCCCCGGGGGCCGAACTCGGCGCGCAGTTCGTCGGTGTAGGCGGTGAGCAGCACGATGTCGGCGGGGACGCCGAGGGCGGCGGCGCGCTCGGTCAGCCGGCGCCAGGAGCCGAGCGGGGCCGCACGGTGCCTGCGCGCCGCACCGGCGGCCGGTTCGGGCAGGTCGGGTCCCGGCGGAAGCGCGGCGAACTTCTGCCGCCAGGCGGCGCGAGCACGTGCGTGCTCCTCCGCGTCCTCCGTCCGCCGTCCGGCGAGGGCGCGCAGGTGGGGCACGGGGTCGGCGGGCGCGGTGAGCACCGAGTCGTCGCCGTCGTGCAGGGCGAACAGCTGGCCGAACAGCAGCGCGAAGCTGCGGGCGTCGGCGAGGAGGGCGTCGAGGACGACGTGCAGCACGGCGGTGCCGTCGGGCAGCGTGCTCCCCTCCAGCGCGTACATCGGGCGGCTGCCGAGCGGGAAGGTGCCCGCGCGCAACCGCTCGGCGACCGCGCCGAGTTCCGCCTCGGGGTCGGGTGCCGCGGTCAGGTCGTGACGGGCGATGCGGTACGGCGGCGTGTCCGCCCCCGCGGCGACGGTGAGGGTGCCGTCCTCGTGCACGGCCGCCCGCAGCATCGGGTGGTGCGCCACGAGCCGGTTCCAGCACCGCTCCAGGCGGTCGAGATCGTGCCGCTGGAGCAGGAACTCCTGGTAGACGCGGGTCTCGGCGGCGCCGCCGAGGCCGCCCATGCGGCCGACGAGGTAGGCGGACTGCACCTCGGTGAGCGGCACGGGGGTGAGCGGCACGGGCCGGTCGTCGGGCTCCGGCCGGTCGAGGGTGCCGTCGAGGGCGTCGGCCCCGTCCCGCGCGAGGTGCTCCAGCGCGTCCCGCAGCGTCTCGAAGGCGGCCTCGGTGCGGGCGGTGTCGAGCACGGTCGGCGCGTAGTCCCAGGACAGCAGGAGGGCACCGGCCCGCTCCTGGACGCAGGCTTCCAGGTGGACGCCCGAGGTGAGGGTGGCCGAGGCCGACAGGTCCACGTGGGCGGCCCAGTTGGCGGGGTCGTCGGCGGCGGCGCCGGAGACCGCGGTGAGGCTGCCGAGCAGGCTGGTGAAGACGACGGGAACGGCGCGTCCCCGGCGCCCGCCGGCGGCCCTGGCGTGCTCGCGCAGGGCGCGCACCCCGCTGACCGCCGCGTGCTCCAGGTCCTGCCACAGCCGGGCGCGCACCTGGTCGAGACGGGCGCGCAGGGTGCCCGCGGGCGGCGGGGCGACGAACACGGACGTCGAGATGAACGGGCCGACCAGCCGGGCCACCTCGGGGTGCACCGGCCGCCGGTTGTACGTCGTGAGGACCACCGGCAGCGGCTCACGGCCGGTGCCCTGCACCGCGGCGGTGCACAGCGCGAGCAGCAGCGCGGTCGGCGTGGCCCTGGCCTCCTTGGCCACCGCCTTCACGCGCTGCCAGCGCTCCTCGTCCAGGCGCAGCGTCAGCCGCCGGTGCGCGGGGGTGTCCGGATCGGCGGTCCCGGTCCCGGCCGCCAGCGGCAGCGGACGTTCCAGGTCGGCACCGGCCAGCTGCTCCCGCCAGTAGGCCAGGGACGCCTCGGGCACCTCGGCGGTGGCCGCGGCCGCGGCGTACTCGCGGAAGGTGATGCCGGGCGACCGGGGCGCGGTGCCGTGCGCGTAGGCGGCGTACCACTGCTGGAGCAGCAGCGAGACGCTGGGGCCGTCGGCGATGAGCTCGTCCACGGTGAACAGCACGCGGGCCCGTCCGCCGGGCAGCTGCGCGACGCGCACCGCGAACAGCGGCCAGCGGTGCGGGTCGAAGCCGCTCAGCGCCTCCTGGCGCAGCCGGGCGAGCCCGGCCTCGGCCTCGGCCGGCGTCGCGTCCGTCAGGTCGGCGCGTACGACGGCGTAGTGCGGCACGTCCGGGAGCACCGCCTGGCTGCCGTCGGGCAGCAGGCGGGCGCGCAGCATGCCGGTGGCGGCGACGACGTCGTTCCAGGCGGCCTCCGCCCGGTCGGTGTCCAGTCCGTCGGCGTCGAACTCGAGGTGGATCTGCGTTCCCGCGCCGGTACCGCCCCCGAGCGCGCGGCCGACGTAGAACGATTCCTGTACTTCGGTGAGCGCGAACGGCTCGTACCGGGCGGCGGGGTCGGTCTGCGGCATGGCTGGGATCTCCGGTTCCCTCTACAGGGCGGGCAGAGCGGACAGGTGGGCGACGAGTTCGTCGACGGTGGATTCGCTGAGCTGCTGCAGCGGCAGGGTTTCGCCGAACCGCTCGGTGATCTCGAACCGGAGGTTCATCGCTCCGATGGAGTCCACGCCCAGCTCGACGAGGGTGCGGCCGGTGTCGATGGCGTCGCCCGCACCGGGTGCCGCGGCCAGTTCGCCGATGAACTCCACGAGTCGGCGCACCCGTTCGTCGGCGGGGGCGGCCACCGGCTCCGGCTCGGGCGCGAGCACGGGGGCGGGGGCGGGGGCAACCGGAGGCACCGGGGCGGGGGCGCCGGTGCGGTCGGTGGCGTCGGTCTCCGGGAGCCAGTGTCGGGTGCGCAGGAACGGAGTGGGCGGCAGCGGCACCACCGCCGCCGTACCGGTGTCGGGGGCGTGGCGGTCGACCTGCCACCCGGCCGCCCACAGGTCGGCCAGCTGCTCCAGGCGGCCCGTCCGCCACAGCGTGTCCAGGAGGTCGTCGGTCTCCGGTGCCTGCTCCCGGCCGGCCTCGACCGTGCCCGCGCGCAGCGTGCCGGTGGCTCGGCCGTCCCGGGCGAAGCGGTCCAGCTCGACGGCGAGGTCGTCCGTGCCGGCCACGACGGCGGCGAGCCGGGCGGGGCCCGCGGCCCGTCCGGTGCGCAGTGTCCGGGCGACGGCGGCCAGGGGTGTGCCGCGGCCCGGCCCGGTGAGCCATTCGGCCAGGCGCCCGGCGAACGCGGTGAGATGGCCGGAGGTGGGCGCGGAGATCAGGACGAGCTGACGGCCGTCCGGCTCCGCGGTGCGGGCGTCCGGCTCCTGGGGGAGGTACTCCTCCAGGATCACGTGGGCGTTGACCCCGCCCGCCCCAAAGGAGCTGACACCGGCCCGCCGGGGCAGTTCCCGCCCCGAGGCGTCCCTCAACCGGGGCCAGGGCGCCGCCTCGTGCTGCAGGCGGAAGCGGGAACCGGCCAGGTCGAGCCCGGGGTTGGCGGGGTCGGCGTGCAGGGTCGGCGCGAGCGTGCCGTGCCGCAGTTGCAGCAGGACCTTGGTGACGGCCGCGATGCCCGCGGCCGACTCCCCGTGCCCGATCGCGGACTTGACCGAGCCGAGCGAGCACGGCACCGTGGCGGCCCCCTGGCCGTAGGTCTCGTTCAGGGCCGCGACCTCGACGGGGTCGCCCAGTTCCGTGCCGGTGCCGTGCGCCTCGACGACGTTGACGGTGGCCGGGTCCACGCCGCCGCGGCGCAGCGCCTGGCGCAGCACACGGGCCTGGGCGCGCGGGCTGGGGGCGGTGAAGCCGTTGGTACGGCCACCGTGGGCGACGGCGGTCGCGCGAATGAGGGCGTGCACGGTGTCACCGTCCGCGAGGGCCCTTGAGAAACGCTTGACCACCAGTGCGCCGGCGCCCTCGCCCGGCCCGAACCCCGCTCCGCCGGTGCCGAAGCTGCGGCATCGGCCGTCCTCGGCGAGGAAACCGGAGCGGCGCAGCATCCGGAACCGGGAGGGGTGGAGGTACAGGTTCACGCCGCCGGCCAGCGCCGCGGCGCACTCGCCGCGGCGCAGCGCCTCCACGGCCAGGTGCAGGGCGACCAGGGAGGACGAGCAGGCGGTGTCGACGGGCTGGCTGGGCCCGCGCAGGTCGAGCAGGTACGACAGGCGGTTGGGCGGCGACCAGTGGTGGCCGGAGGGCATGTCCCGCTCTCCGGCCGCCCAGCGTTCCGCACCGAGCAGCGGGTAGTCGGCGGAGGTGATCCCGGCGAACACCCCGACGCTGCGGGCCTCGCCGTCGGCCGCGGTGAGCGCGTCGAGGCGGGCGCCGGTCAGTCCGGCGTCCTCCAGGGCCTCCCAGGCGATCTCGAGGAACAGCCGTTCCTGGGGGTCGACGAACGCGGCCTCGTGGGCGGACAGGCCGAAGAAGACGGGGTCGAAGGCGTCCACGCGGTCCAGGAAGTGGCCCCTCGCGGACACGCCGCCGCTGTCGCTCCACCGGTCGGTGGGCAGGTCGCCGACGGTGTCCTTGCCGACCAGGAGGTTGTCCCAGAAGGCGTCGAGGCCGTCGGCGCCCGGGTAGCGTCCGCTGATGCCGACGACGGCGAACACGTCGTCGTCCGGGTCCGCGGGCCCGGTCACGGGGGTGGTCTCCAGGACGGCCGTGGGGGCGGCCGTGGGTGTCTCGTCGCCGCCGGTGGTGGTGGCCGGCGTCGGGGTCAGCCGGCGCAGGTGGTCGGCGAGTTCGGCGAGGTCGCGCAGGCCGAAGAGCATCTCGGGGCCGATGGGCGCGATCCGGCCGCTCAGCTTCGAGGCGAGGGTGCGGATCATCACGGAGTCCAGGCCCAGGGCCTCCAGCGACGTGCCGGGTCCTATGGCGGACCGGTCGTGGCCGAGGGTGTCGGCGACGGTACGGCAGACCAGGTCGAGCAGGTCGGCGTCGGCGGCCTGCGGCGCTGCCCCGGCCCCGGCCCCGGCCCCGGGCAGGGCACGGCCGGTGGGGGCGCCGGTGGCGTCCGCGTCCCGCGCGGGCAGCAGGCCGAGACCGGCGAGGTGCTGCCGCCAGGCGTCGGCCCGGCCGTGGAAGACGGAGACGACGTCGGGACCGCCGGTGCCCAGCAGGCGGCACAGCGCGGTGAGTCCGGGCCCGGCGGGCAGCGGGACCATGCCGACGCGTTCCTCGACCACCTGGCGGACCGGCTCGGGGATGGTCATGCCGGGCACGTCCCACAGCGGCCACTGCACCGACAGGGTGCGCCCGTGCCGCTCTCCCGCCGCGACGCGGGCGGCGCGGCGCTCGGCGAAGCCGTCCAGCACGCCGTTGGCGTAGGCGTAGTCGCACTGGCCGATGTTGCCGGTGACGGCGGCGACCGAGGAGAAGAGTACGAAGACGTCGAGCGGGAGCCGGGCGGTGGCCTCGTCCAGGGCGGTGGTGCCGGTGACCTTCGGGGCGAGGACGCCGGCCATGCCGTCGGCGGTCTTGCGCAGCAGGTAGGCGTCCTCGACGGTCCCGGCCGCGTGGAAGACGCCGTGCAGGGCGCCCTCGTGGCCGAGAACGTCGCGGACGAGGGCCTGCGCGCCGCCGGGGGCCGCCACGTCGGCGCGGACGTAGCGCAGACGGCCGGAGCCGTCCGCCGGGGGACGCGAGGCGGCGTCGAGGTCCTCGGCGGGGGTGCGGCCGCAGGTGACGACGCGGACGCCGGGGTGCCGGAGCAGGTCCCGGGCCAGGGCCAGACCGATGCCGCCCATTCCGCCGGTGACCAGGTAGACCCCGTCCGGGCGGGGCGCGAAGCCGGTGGCGGGCGGGGCGGCGGGGCGCAGCACCCTGCGGGTGCGCCGGGTGCCGCGCAGGTCGGCGAGGTGCCCGTACTCCGCCTCGGGCGCGGCCAGTTCCGCCCGGATGCGCGGCGCGGCCGCGGGGCCGTCGTCGGTGACGAGCAGGGCCCGGCCCGTCAGGCGCGGGTTCTCCTGGCGCAGCGTCTGCACCAGGGCGCGGGCGGCGTCGGCGCGCTGCGGGTCGGCGGTGACGGCGATCAGGGTCAGCGGCTGGGTGCGGTGGGCGGCGAGGACCCGCCGCGCGGCGTCCAGGGCGGCCACGTCGTCGCCGGTCAGCCGCAGCACGAGGGCGGCGGCCACCGGCTGCGGTCCGGCGGCGGCCCGGTCCGGCGCGGTGCCGCCGAGGGCGGCGGTGAGGTCGCCGTGCGCGTCGTGCACGTACAGCACGGCGCCGGTGCCGGGCTCGCGCGGTGGCAGGGGGCACTCCTCCCAGCCGGGTGTGTACAGCACCAGGCCGTCGAGCCGGTCGCCGACCGGGCCGTGGGCGGCGACCGGGCTCTGCGCAGTGTCCGCCGGCCCGCGGGCAGCGTCCGCCGGGCTCTGGGCAACGTCCGCCGGCCCGCGGGCAGCGTCCGCCGCCCTGTCGACCATGTCCGCCGGTCCGCGCGCGACGTCGCCCGGGTTCTGGGTCACGTCCGCCGGCCCGCGGGCAGCGTCCGCCGCCCTGTCGACCATGTCCGCCGGTCCGCGCGCGGCGTCGCCCGGGTTCTGGGTCACGTCCGCCAGTCCGCGGGCGGCAACGCCACCCGATCCGTAGCCAGCGCCCGCCAAGACGTGGGCAACGTCCGCCGGGCTCTGGGCAACGTCGGCCAGTCCGCGGGCAGCGTCCGCCGCCCTGTGGCCAATGTCCGCCGGTCCGCGCGCGGCGTCGCCCGGGTTCTGGGTCACGTCCGCCAATCCGCGGGCGGCAACGCCACCCGGTCCGTGGCCGGCGCCCGCCAAGACGTGGGCAACGTCCGCCGGGCTCTGGGCACCGCCCACCGGCCCGCGGGCAACGTCACCCGAACCGCGGACAGCGTCCACCAGCCCATGCGCAGCGTCCCCCACGCTCTGGGCAACGTCGGCCAGAGGGACGACGTAGTGCCGGTCGGGGACGAAGGCGTAACCGGGGGCGGGGACGCGGCGGTGGCGGGCGGGTGGGCTGACTCGGGTCCAGTCGACGGGCAGGCCGGCCGTGTAGCGCCGGGCCACCTCGCGCAGGGCGGACGGGTCGCCGTCGGCGGCCCGGGCCCAGACGGTGTCGGGACCGACGGACGCCGGGGCCGGGCCGTCCGGTGCGGTGACGGTGCGCTCGTCGGGGGCGCCGGCCGTCAGCCGGTCCAGGGAGGCGAGGAGTTCGGCGCGGTCGGCGGCCAGGAACACGGCCCGGTGACGGTGGTGGTCGCGGGCGCAGGCCAGGGTGTGGGCGAGGTCGGTGAGGGTGACGCCGGCACCGGCCGGTGAGCGCAGCCAGCGGGCGAGTTCGGCAGCCCGGCCGGTGACGGCCTCGGGCCGGTGACCGGACAGCGGGACGAGCACCGGGGCGCCGGGGTCCGCCGCCGGGGACGCCGGGAGCGGCGGTGCCTCCTCCACGACGACGTAGGCGTTGGTGCCGCTGAACCCGAAGGAGCTGACCGAGGCACGACGGGGCCGCCCGTCCGTGCCGGGCAGCCGGCGGGGCTCGGTGGCGACGGTGAACGGGCCCTCGTCGAAGGGGATGCGCGGATTGAGGGCGGTGCAGTGCAGCGAGGGCGGCACCTGGCCGGTGCGCACCACGCCGACGGCCTTGAGCAGGCCGGCCAGCCCCGCGGCGGCCGAGGTGTGTCCGACGTTGCCCTTGACCGAGCCGATCGGGACGCTGCCCGCGGGCCGGGCGGCCGGGGCGAAGACCTCGTTGAGCGCGGTGACCTCGATGGGGTCGCCGAGCGGGGTGCCGGTGCCGTGGCACTCGACGTAGTCGATGCCGGACGGATCGAGGCCGAAGCGGTCCAGGGTGGCGGTGATCAGCCGGGCCTGGGAGAGGGCGCTGGGCGCGGTGATGCCGTTGGTGCGGCCGTCCTGGCCGATGCCGGAGGCGCGCAGCACGGCGTGCACGGGGTCGCCGTCGGCCAGGGCCTTGCTCAGCGGCTTGAGGACGACGACGGCGCAGCCCTCGCCGGGAACGATGCCGTCGGCGGCGGCGTCGAAGGGGCGGCAGCGGCCGGTCGGCGAGAGCATGCCCGCGCGGCTCATGAACACGTGCGGCAGCTCGGTGAGGTAGAGGGTGACGCCCCCGACGAGCATCATGTCGGCCTCACCGAGCCACAGGGCCTGGCAGGCCTGGTGCAGGGCGACCAGGGAGGACGAGCAGGCTGTGTCGACGGTGACGGCGGGGCCCTTGAGGTCGAGGTGGTAGGCGATGCGGGCGGCGAGCAGGGAGTTGGAGTTGCCCTGCATCACCTGGGCGAGCCGGGCGTGCTCGCTCTCGCGTTCGATGAGGTCCTGGTAGTCGTTCATCATGACGCCCGCGTAGACCCCGCAGCGGGCACCGGCGAGGGCCCCGGTGCGCTGCCCGGCGTGTTCCAGCGCACGCCAGGCCTCCTGGAGGAACAGCCGGGCCTGCGGGTCCATGAGCTCGGCCTCGCGCGGGGGCATCCGGAAGAAGTCGGCGTCGAAGAGGTCGGCCCCCTCCACGAAGGCGCCCCACTTGCTGACCGACTTCCCCTCGGCCTCGGGGTCGGGGTCGTAGTGCTCGGCGATCCGCCAGCGGTCGGCGGGGACCTCCGTCACGAGGTCGTCGCCGTCCAGCAGCCGCTGCCAGAAGGTGTCGGCGTCCGCGGCCCCGGGGAAACGTGCGCTGTACCCGACGACGGCCACGGGCTCGGGCTCGGACACGTCCGGTCGCGGCCCTGTGCCGCCGCGCGCCCGTGCTTCCCCGCCGGTACCGCCGGTCACGGCCCGTTCCCCACGGACGGGACCGCCCGCGTCGGCCCATAGTCCGCCCACGGAACCAGCCGCCACGCCCTCTTCCGCGCCCACGGAACCAGCCGCCGGGCCCTCTTCCGCGCCCGCGGAACCGCGCACCGCCCCGTCCGCCGACCGCCCCGGACCTGCCTGCCCCGCCGCCAGCAACAGTGCCGCGGCCCGTTCCCGCGACACCAGGCCCGCGGGCGTCGCCCCGGCGACAGGGCCCGCCGCAGACGCGTCGCCGGCCGAACCCTCAAGGCCTTCGGCCGGTGCTCCGGCGGCCGGAGCCTGGGCCCGCCGCGCGGTGTCGCCGGGCGAGGCGGCAGGCGCGGCAGGCGCGGCAGGCGCGGCGGGAGCCGTCGCCGCACCCGCCGCGGCCCGGAGCAGGGCGGCGGCGGACGCGGCGTCCAGGCTGCCGGTCTTCACGCGGGTCAGGATCTCTTTGGCGTCCATGGGTTCCATCGGGGTCCTCGTGCGGTCCTCGTGCGGGGGCGGGCGGCGGATGGTCGTCAGGAGGTCGGGTCAGGCCGGGCCACGGGGTTCGCCGTAGTCGGCGACGATGCGCTCCAGGACCTCGGGCAGGCGGAACGAGGTGCGGTGCAGAGCCGCCTCGCGGGCCACCGCCGCCCCCGTGTCGGCGAGCAGCGGCGCCGCCAGCTCGCGCTTGAGCAGTTCCAGCGAGGCCCGCGGCGCCCCGCTGACGGAGCGGGCCAGTTCCCGCGCGGTGGCGGGCACGTCGGCGTGCCGCACGACCCGCACCGGCGCGCCCCGCTCCCGCAGTTCGGCACCCCGGTAGTTGCGGGCGGAGAACAGCATCTCGGTGCCGAGTTCGCGGCCGAAGCGCACCGGGAACAGATGCGTGGCCCCCATCCCGGGGGTGAAGCCGTACCGCATGAAGTTGCCGGCGTACAGGGACCGTTCGCTGAACACGGCGAAGTCCGCGTACAGCGCGAGCACCAGGCCGCCGCCGATGGCGTGCCCCTGCACGGAGGCGATCACCGGCAGGGGGCAGCGGGCGAACACCCGGAAGAAGTCGTCGGTGTCGAAACTCCCGTTGCCCTGCGCGAAGTTGACCAGCTCGCGCTGGGTCCCGCCGGCGCAGAACAGCTCCGGACGGCCTTCGACGAGGACCGCCCGGGTGCGCGGGTCGGCGGCGGCCGACTCGACGGAGTCGACCAGGCCCGAGGTCAGTCCCGGCGAGAAGGTGTTGCGTCCGTCGGGGTCGTCCATGGTGACGACGGCGACGGCCCCCTCCCAGGACAGACGGACGACGGACTCGGCGGCGGGTGCGGTCATGCGGCACGCTCCGGGGCGGGGATCCGGCCCAGCAGCGGCTGGACGGCGGGGTCGGTGAGGCGGTCGAGGAACGTGCGGCCGGCGTCCCGGCCCAGGTGGGGGTCGCGGGGGAAAAGCCGGGTCCGGTACGCCTTGAGCGCTCCGGCGGTGGACCGGTCGACCCGGCTGAGGGCCACCAGGGCGCGGCGCAGCGCCTGTGCCGGGGCGTCGGCGACCAGGTCCGCCAGGCCCGCCGCGACCGCCGCGCCGGCGTCGAGGTCCTCGGCGAGCAGGGTGGCGGTGAACGCCCGCTGTTCGCCGGTCCTGCGGGCGACGAAGGGCAGGGCCATGGCGGGGACCAGGCCGACGAGCGCCTCGGTCAGGCGGAACCGGGCGCCGGGCCCGGCGAGCACCAGGTCGCAGGCGGCGGCCAGCCCGACGCCGCCGGCGGTGGCCCGGCCCTCGACGAGCGCGACGGTGACGACGGGGGTCCGGGTGAGCCGGTCGAGCAGCGTCCAGTACGGCAGCTCGGCCGGCGCGTCGGGCTCCGGCGCCCGCACCGGGGCCGACAGGTCGGTGCCCGCGCAGAAGTCCTCGCCGCGGGCGGACAGCACCAGGACCCGGCAGCCGGGGTCGGCCTCCGCCGCGTCGACGGCGGCGTGCAGCCCGTCCAGCAGGTCCGGCGTGATGGCGTTGCGCCGCCCGGGCGCGTCCAGCAGGGCGTGCAGCACCCCGCGCGAGCGGCTCAGCGTCACGGGGGCGGCGGCCGGGGCGTCGGTCATCGCGCGGCACCTCCGTCGAGCCACACGTACTCGCGGTGGTAGTCGCGTACGGCCTCGAGGACGAGGCGGCGTCCACCGGTGAAGCGCTCCTTGGTGATCTGCGGGAACCGGTCGAGGTCGAAGGTGAAGTCTCGGTCACCGAACTTCAGCTCGGCGGTGGCGGCGAGGAGTTCGTCGTACTCCTGCATGCTCAGCCGGTAGCGCGCGTCGAGCGCTTCGCGGATGCCCATGGCGCGCACCGCGCGCTGGGAGTCGGGGGTGACGACGGCGCTGTAGAACTCCGAGGCGCAGCCGGAGCCGTAGGAGAAGACGCCGATGCGCCGTTCGCGGTCGATGACGGCGTTGTCGAGGGTGGAGGCGAGGGCGAGGAAGACGGTGCCGGCGTAGATGTTGCCCACCTGCTGCGGGTACTGGACGGCGGCGCCGAGGCGGGTGGTGAAGTCGTCCTCGACGGCCTGCGGCGAGATCCCCCGGCGCAGCTTGCGCAGCGCGGCCCGGTGGGCGCCCTTGACCATTCCGGGGAACGGGGTGTGCATGGCGAGCAGGTCGAAGGTGTCGACGAAGTCGGCGCCCTCCACCTTGCGCGCGTAGTCGGCGAAGGAGCCCTTGAGGCATTCGATGTACGTCAGCAGGGACAGGTCGGTGTCGCCGGCCTCCCGCTCTGGGTCGGGACGGCAGGTGTCCATCACCTCGTAGCTGTGGAAGCCGTTGGCACCGTGGTCGAACGCGGCGACCAGCGGGCGGTCGGAGACCAGCATGGCCATCGCGCCCGCGCCCTGGCTGGGCTCGACGTAGGTGTGCGGCACGGGCCGGGCCACGTCGCTGCTGATGACCAGTGCCTTGCTGCCCTCGAAGGGGCTGGCGGCGACGACGGCCGCGGCCATCTGCAGGGCGGCGGTGCCGCTGTAGCAGGCCTGCTTGGTCTCGAACAGGCGGCAGCTGCGCGGCAGGCCCAGGTGGTCGTGGACGTAGGTGGCCAGCGACTTGCCGAAGTCGACGCCGGACTCGGTGCCGACGATCAGCAACTCGATGGAGGCGCGCTCCTCCTCGGTGAGGGCGTCCACGATCGGTTTGGCCGCGTTCACGGCGAAGGACACCGCGTCCTCGCAGTGCAGCGCGACGCTCTTGCGCGCCATCATCAGGTTGCCGATCCGGCTGTCGTCGAGGCCGCGGGCCGCGAACAGCGTGGGGACGTCGACATAGGTCTCGCCGCAGTACGCGTTGATGGCTTCGATGCCGACCTGCTT
Source organism: Streptomyces sp. AC602_WCS936 (assembly GCF_019049125.1). NCBI lineage: Bacteria > Bacillati > Actinomycetota > Actinomycetes > Kitasatosporales > Streptomycetaceae > Streptomyces > Streptomyces sp. AC602_WCS936. The sequence goes on from NZ_JAGMUF010000034.1 coordinate 17,520, forward strand.
CATGGTCTTCTCCGTAACTACAGGGCAACTACAGGGCTGGGCGGGCGGGAAGCCGGGACGCCTGGGCGCCGGGCGGGAGGCTCAGGACGACGGAGGCGTTGATGCCGCCGAAGGCGAAGCTGTTGCTCAGCGCCGTGCGCAGCGGCAGCGCTTCGCGCACGCTCCCGGCCAGCGGCAGGTCGGCGCACGGGTGCTCCAGGTGCGGGTTGGGGTGCACGGCGCCGGCCCGCAGCTGGGCGACGACGGCGACGGCCTCCACCAGTCCGGCCGCCGACAGGCAGTGACCGGTGAGGGCCTTGGTGGAGTTGACGCGGAGGGTGTCGCGGCCGCCGAACACCTTGTGCAGGGAGGTCGCCTCGGTGTCGTCGCCGAGGACGGAACCGGTGCCGTGCGCGTTGACGTAGTCGACGTCCTCCGGTGCGAGGTCCGCCGCGGTCAGCGCCGCGCGCATCGCCGCCGCCTGCCCCTCGGCGTCCGGCTCGGTGCCGCGCCGGGCGTCCAGCCGCTGGCCGCACCCGGTGATCTCGGCGAGCACCGGCGCACCGCGCTCCCGGGCGGCGGCCGGCCGCTCCAGTACGACGGCGGCGGCGCCCTCGCCGCGTACGAAGCCCTGCCGGTCACGGTCGAAGGGGCGGCACATGCGGGCGGGCTCGGCTCGGAACCGCTCGTGCGCCATCGCACCGGTACGGCGGAACGCCTCGGCCTCCACCGGTGACAGCTCGGCCGCCGGGGCGACGACGAGGACCCGCTCGGCCCAGCCGGCGGCGACGGTGCGGGCGGCCTGGATCAGGGCGAGGGTGCCCGCCGCGGACGCCCCGCCGACGAGCCAGCCCTCGCCGTGGATGCCGGTCAGCTCGCTGACGGTGCCGACGACGTCGGTGTCGAGGTGGGTGAGCGCGTAGGAGGCGCGCAGCCGGCCCGGCGCCCGGTCGTGGCCGAGGACGGTCTCGGCCTGGTGCGCGAGGGCCAGGTTGCCGCCCGCGACGATGAGCGCGGTGCCGTCGGCGAGCAGGTCCTGCGTCAGGCCCGCGTCGCGCACGGCGCGCAGGGCCACGCAGGCGGCGCTGCGGGCGGGCAGCGCGGCGCGGCCCGCGACCCTGCGCAGCCGGGCCGCGGTGTCCGGGTCGTCGGCGAGGTGCCGGGCGGCCCAGCCGGTGAGGGTGAACCCGTCGAGCGCGGCGACGGGCAGTGCGTCCGGTCCGTCGTCCGGGAGGGTCACCGCGCTGCGTCCGTCGAGCAGGGCGGTGGTGAAGCCGTCCAGGTCGTCGGCGAGCGGGGTGAGGACGGCGGCGGCCGTCACGGCCACGGCGCCGAGGGCCGGCGGGGTCATGCGCGGGCGCTGAGGTGCTCGCGGAACACGGCGACGAGCGACCTGAGGTCGCCGGCGCCGGTCAGTGCGCTGTTGGGCACCTTGACGCCGAGTTCCTCCTGGGCGGCGATGACGACGTCCATGCGGTCGATGGAGTTCGCTCCCAGGTCGCGCATGCTGTGGTCGAGCGTGATCTCCATGTCGGCGGCCTCGGGCAGCACATCGATGATCTGGACGCGCAGGACGGCGAAGATCTCTTCCTCGGTCACGGTGGGTTCCTCCTTCTGCGGGTGGGGGCGCGCCGTCAGCTGTGCTGCGGCAGCAGTTGCAGGGCCTGCTCGACGGTGAGGCGGTTGTCGCGCACGGCGGCGAGCAGCGCGTCGAGTTCGGCGGTACTGACTCCCCCGCCGGTCCCCCCGCCCGCGGTGGCCGGTTCCCGGTCGGCGGCCGGAGCGGCGGCGCCGGTCCGGGCGGCGATGTGGGCGGCCAGGGCCTCCAGGCTCGGGTGGTCGTAGAGCGCGCCGGCCTTCTCCTTCAGGCCGTAGGCGTTGTTGACGAACGCCACGAACTCGGCGCCGAGGATGGAGTCCAGGCCGAGGCTGTTGAAGCTGGCGGCGGTGTCGATGTCGTGGACGTCGCAGTACAGCGTCTCGGCGAGCTGCTCGCGCAGGGTGCCGAGGACGGCGGCGACGCGGTCGGCGTCGGCCGCGGCGGGCTCCGGGGCCGACGGGGCCGGGGCGGGGACGGGCGCCGGTGCCGCAGCCGGCGCGGCCGGGGCAGCCGGGGCGGGCGCGGCCGGGACGGCCTGCTCGGACACCGGCTTCACCGGAGCCCCGCCGCCCAGCTGAGCGGCGACGTGCCGGGCGAAGGCGGCCGGCGTCGGGTGGTCGTACAGCTCGGTGGCCTTGACGTCGGTGGCGTACCGGGCGTTGACCAGCGCCACGAACTCGACGCTGAGGATGGAGTCGACGCCGAGCGTCTGGAAGGTCTGCTCGGTGTCCAGCTCACCGGCCTCCATGTAGAGCACCCCGGCGAGCACCTCCCGCACCCCGTCGGCGACCTGGGCGGTGCGGGCCTCGTCGGCACGGGCGGGGGCGGACGCGGCGGGCGGCGTGACGGGAGGCGTGACGGGAGGCGTGACGGGAGGCGCCGGGGCGGCCGGGACGGTGGCGGCGGCCGGGTGCGTCGCGGGTGCGGGCGCCCGCACCGATGGCGTCGGCGCCACCGCGCCCAGCGGCCTCAGGGAGATCTTGCGGTCTGGGGTCATGGAGGGCCTCTTCTCGGGTTCTGCCTTCGGTTGAGACGTCAAGGACGGCCCGGCAGCCTCCGCGGCGACGGGAGCCGGGGCGGGCTCGGCGGCCCCGGGGGCGTCGGTACCGGTGGCGCCCGGCGGGCGGCCGAAGTCGCGGAGGTGGGGGCGGGACAGCCGGGGCTCGTGCGCGGCGGTGCCCACGCCCTGGCGGTGCAGGTGCTCGACCTGGAGGTCGTACCAGCAGCGGACCCGCTCGAACGGGTAGTGCGGAAGCGGCACCCGGCGCGCCTCAGAACCCGCCCCGCACACCGCGACACGGTCGATGCGCCCGCCGTCCAGCCACATCCGGACGGGGTCGTCGTCCGTGACCTCGGCGCGCGGCCAGGGCCGCGGCCGGCCCGCCGCCACCGCGGCCAGCCCGGTCAGCAGCACGTCCGCCGAGTCGGCGGCGACGGCCGCCCGGTGCTCCAGGTCGGCGCGCCCGGCGGCCAGCGTGTGGGCGACGTCGACGAGCGCGGGCTCCTCGCCGCGCTCGCGGGCGGCCAGCAGGAAGGCCCGCAGGTCCCGCGCGGACGCGGCGAGCGCGGCCGGCGTGCGCGCGGACAGGAACGCCACCACCGGGCGCCGCTCGGGGGCGGGCCCGGGCGGCACCGGAGGCGGACCCTCGACGACGATGTGCGCGTTGCCGCCGCCGGCGCCGAAGGAGCTGATGCCCGCGCGCAGCGGACGTTCCGTGCCGTCCCTGGTGACCCACGGCGCCACGTCCTGCTGCACCGCGAACGGCACCCTGCCGAAGTCGATCTCGGGGTTGGCGGGGGTGGCGTGCAGCGACGGGACCAGGGTGCGGTGCCGCAGCTGGAGCAGCACCTTGGCCAGCGCCACCGCCCCGGCCGCGGACTCCAGGTGGCCCACGTTGGACTTCACCGAACCGATCGGCACCTCGCCCGGGCCCTTGACGCCGTCGCGGGCGAACGCGGTGGTCAGACCGCGGATCTCGATGGGGTCGCCGAGCGCGGTGCCGGTGCCGTGCGTTTCGATGTAGTCGAGGTCGGCCGCCGTCAGCCCGGCGTCCCGCAGCGCCTTGGTGACCAGGTCGGCCTGGGCCCGGGGGTTGGGCACGGTGTAGCCGTTGGTGCGCCCGCCGTGGTTGGCGGCCGTACCGCGGATCACGGCGTGGACGTGGTCGCCGTCGCGGACGGCGTCGGCGAGCGGCTTGAGCACGAACGCGCCCACGCCCTCCCCCGGCACGTAGCCGTCACCGCCCGCGCCGAAGCTGCGGCAGCGCCCGTCGCTAGAGGCGAACCTGCCCTGGCCCAGCATGAAGTACTTGTTGGGGTGGATGAGGACGTTCACGCCGCCCGCGATCGCCACCTTCGAACTCCCGGCGCGCAGCGACTCCACGGCGAGGTGCAGCGCGGTCAGCGCGGAGGAGCAGGCGGTGTCGACGGCCGTGCTGGGCCCCTGGAAGTCGAAGAAGTACGACACCCGGTTGGCGATCGACCAGTAGGCGCTGTTGGCGATCACCGGGTTGCCGCGCAGCCGTTCCTCGGCCTCGTGCAGCTGGTACTCGCCGTACATGGCGCCGACGAACACGCCGACGTCCTTGCGGTGCACCGGGTCGCCGCCGGTCACCAGCCCGCCGGGGGTGTAGCCGGCGTCCTCGATGGCGGCCCAGCAGGCTTCCAGGAAGAGCCGCGCCTGCGGGTCGACGGTGCTCGCCTCGCGCGGCGAGATGCTGAACAGCGGCGCGTCGAACGCGTCGACGCCGTCCACGAAACCGCCCCACTTGGTGTACGTCCGGTCCACGCGGCTCTTGTCCGGGTCGTACAGGGCGTCGGCGTCCCAGCGGTCGCGCGGCACCTCGGTGATGCTGTCACGGCCGGCCAGCAGGTTGGCCCACAGCTGGTCGAGTCCGTCGGCCTGCGGGAAGCGTCCGGCGACGCCGATGACGGCGACGGCACGCGGGTCGGCCGGCGCCGGCGGCTCGGACCGGGGGGCGTCGGCGAGGACGCGGGCGGCCGGGAGCGGCGCCGTGGCCGAGGCCGGCGGCTCGGGCGCCGAAGGCTCCGCGGGCCCCTGCCGACCGCTGCCGGCACCGGTGAGTTCCGCGCAGCGCTCGGGGAACTCCTCGGTGAGGTGCTCGGCGAGTTCGGCGACCGTGCGGCACTCGAAGAGCAGCGTCTTGGACAGCCGCCCGAAGTCCGCCTCCAGCATTTCCACGACCCGGATGGCGAGCAGCGAGTCGATGCCGAGGTCGTCGAACGGCCTCTCCTCGGTGACGTCCTTCAACGGTGTACGGGTCGCCTCGGCGACGACGGCCCGCAGCCGCTCGACGAGCGCGGCGCCGCCGTCCCCCGCGCCGTCCCCCGGGGTGGCCGGTGTGTCCGCGGGCGGTTCGGCCGGGTCCTGACGCAGCAGCGGGAACGACTCCAGCAGCCGGTCCCGCTCCCCGTACAGGACGACGGGCGCCGGGTGCCCGGCGTCGTCCGCCGCCAGCAGGGTCTCCAGGACGGCCAGCCCCGTCTCGCCGGGCATCGGCCGCATGCCCAGTTCACCGAGGACCTGTTCGGCGTCACCGCCGGTGCGCATGCCGCCGTCGGCCCAGTAGGGCCAGCCGGCCGACAGGGAGCGTCCGTGCCGCAGGCCGGCCCGCACGCGTCGAGCGCGCAGCGTGGTCAGGGCGTCGGCGGCGGCGTTGGCGAAGGCGTAGTCCGCCTGGCCGGGGCTGCCGAGCGCGCCGGACACCGACGAGTAGACGACGAAGCAGTCCAGCGGCCAGTCGGCGGTGGCCTCGTCGAGCGCCACGGCCGCGGTCAGCTTGGCGGCGATCACCTCGGCGGCGTCGGCGGTGTCCTTGCGCAGGATGTACGCGTCGCGCAGGACACCCGCGCAGTGCAGTACGCCGTGGACGGGGCCCTCGGCGGAGAGCCGGACGGCGCGGTCCCGTACCGCCTCGGAGTCGGTCGCGTCGAGCTGGTGGTAGACGACCGAGCCGCCGGCGCGCTCGGCGCGTTCGGTGAGCCGGGCCAGTTCGGCGGCGCGCTCGCCGTCGGCGGCGGAGCGGCCGGTCAGTACGACGTGGGCGGCGTACCGGTCGAGGAGGTGGGCGGCGAGCAGCGCGGCCAGGGCGCCCATGCCGTTGATCCAGTAGCGTCCGCCGCGCCGGAACGGCTCGCGGTGCGCCGCGGGCGCGGGCAGCGGGCGCAGCTCGGTCGTGGTGAAGGTGCCGTCGCTCGCCGCGGTCAGCCGCCGCGAGGCGGGGGCGGGCCCCCGTAGGGCCTCGGCGAGGGCGGCGGGGCCCGCGCCCGTGTCCAGGGCGACGGCGGTGAGCTCGAAGCGGGGGTTCTCCCCGGCCAGGGAGCGCCCCAGCGCGGCGAGTCCGGCGCCGGTGACGGCGGCGGCGTCGTCGAGGGGGTTGCCGGGGTGGGGCACGATCACCTTGGCGCCGCGGCGGGCGAGCGGGCGCAGCAGGGCCCGCAGCAGTGCGAGCATGCGCAGCCCGGCGTCGGCGGCACCGCGCGCGGAGGCGGTGATCGGCCAGACGACGACGGGCGGGGCGGTGCCGTCGCCGAGCCACCGGGCCAGTTCGGCTCCGGCGCGGGCGGCCGCCTCGGGGTCCTGCGGGTCGTCGAGGACGAGACCGGCGCCGTCGACGGGAGCGTCCCCGATGACGACGACGGGCCCGGCCTGCGCCTCTCCGGCCGCTCGGCCGGGTTCCCCGATTCCGTCGTGGTCCGCGGCGAAGGTCACCGCGGCCGGCGCGAACAGGTGCACTCCTTCGGGCAGTTCACGGGCCTCGGCGTCCCGGGGCCGCGACACCGGACGCAGGGCGAGGCCGGCCAGGGTCAGCACCACGCTGCCGTCGGGGCCGGCGACCGTCACGTCGTACTTGCGCACCCGGCGGCCCCGGCCGGCCAGCGGCAGCGGGCGGATGCGGACCCAGACCTCGCGCGGAAGATCGGCGTGCAGGGTGAGCGCGTCCACGGCGAACGGGATGAAGGTCTCGCCGCCGAGGTCCTCGCGCAGCACGCAGCCGATGACGGTCTGCAGGGCGCCGTCGAGGACGTACGGGGACAGGGTGTCGCCGTCGGTGGCGGCGTCGGGGGTCTCGACCCGTGCCAGGGCGCCCTCGTCGCCGTGGCGCAGTTCGCGCAGTACCTGGAAGGCGGGGCCGTAGGAGACGCCGTGGTCGGCGAACCAGCGGTACAGGTCGGCGGGTTCGGCCCGGTCGGGGTGGGCGGTGCGCAGCGCGGCGAGGTCGAGCCGGCCGGCCGCCTTGGGCGCGGCGGTGGTGACGCGGGCCTCGGTGTGCGGGGCGTCGGAGGCCACGGTGACGGTGCCGTCGGCGACGGTGGCGCTCAGGGTGACGGTGCCGGTGACCTCCACCGGCCGGTGGAAGGCGATGTCGGTGAGGTGGCCGGTGCCCGCCCCGTCGCGCCGGGCGGCGGTCAGGGCGAGGTCGAGCTGAGCGGCGGCGGGCAGTACGGGCCGGCCGGCCACCACGTGGTCGGCGGCGAGGGGTTCGTCGGGGCGCACGGTGCGGACCAGGGCGGCGCCCGGCCGAGGCCGGCGGGTGCGGGCGAAGGGGTAGCCGGGCAGCCGGACGCGCCGCGGGGTGCGCGGCTCGGCCTCGGCCTCGGGCAGCGGGCCCTCGCCGGCCGCCCAGGTGCGGTGGCCGTCCGGGACGGCCGCGGCGTCGAATCGGCCGTCGGCCGCGAAGTTCCGCAATGCGTCGGCGAGTTCGCCCGTGGTGGCGGCGCCGAGGACGACTCGTGTGCGCCGGTGGCTGCGGCCCTCGCGCAGGGTGTGCACGACGTCCGGCAGCGGCAGCGGCTCCACCGCGTCGGCGAGCGCGCCCGCCAACTCGCGCAGGGCGGGCTCGGTGTGCGCGGACAGCACGGCCCAGCGCCGCCGCCCGTCCGGCGCGGTACCGGTGGGCCGCGCCGGCCCGGCCGGTGCGGGGGTCTGTTCGAGGACGACGTGCGCGTTGGTGCCGCCGATGCCGAAGGAGCTGACGGCGGCGCGCCGGGGGCCGTCGGGCACCGGCCACCCGGCCTCGGCGGTCCCGGCGTCGGCGACGCGCAGTCCGCCCGCCCCGCCGAGGGCGCGGTTGGGCGTGTCGAAGGGGACCTGGCGGGGCACCGAGCCGTGCTCCAGGGCCAGGACGGCCTTGACGACGCCGGCGATGCCCGCGGCGGTGTTGAGGTGGCCGAGGACGGACTTGACGGAGCCGACGGCGGCGGGGTGCGGACGGTCGCCGCCGTAGACGCGTTCCAGCGCGGCGAACTCGACGGGGTCGCCGAGGTGGGTGCCGGTGCCGTGGGTCTCCAGCAGGCCCACCGAGTGCGGGTCGACGCCGGCGACGGCGAGGGCCTCGCGCAGCACCGCCTCCTGCCCCTCGGGGGACGGCGCGTGGTAGTCCATCTTGCGGGCGCCGTCGTTGTTGACGGCGCTGCCGCGCAGCACGGCGCGGATCGGGTCGCCGTCGGCGACGGCGTCGGCGAGCCGGCGCAGCACCAGGGCGCCGCCGCCGTTGCCGAAGAGGGTGCCGTCGGCGCGGTCGTCGAAGGGCCGGCACTCGCCGCTGGGCGAGAGGATCATGCCGGGGGCGGCGAGGTAGCCGGCCTGCGGGAAGTGGAGCGAGGCCGCCGCGACGACGGCCAGTTCGCATTCCTCGCCGAGCAGGGCCTCGGCGGCCAGGTGGAGGGCGACCAGCCCGCTGGAGCAGGCGGTCTGCACGGTCATGCTCGGTCCGGTCAGGCCCAGCTTGTACGACACGCGGGTGGCGGCGAAGTCCTTGTCGGTGGAGGAGAAGCGGATCATCCCGGCGGCGTCCAGCTCGGTGATGGAGACCGGTGGCAGGGTGGGCTGGCCGACGGAGACGTAGGCGGCGGTGCGCAGCCCGGTGCGGTCGGGTGCGAAGCCGGCGTCCTCCAGCGCGTGCCAGGACGTCTCCAGCAGCAGCCGCTGCTGCGGGTCGAGCCATTCGGCGTGCTGGGCGCTGTAGCCGAAGAACTCGGCGTCGAAGGCGTCGGCGTCCTCGAGCACCACCCCGGCGGGCACGAAGTTCTCCCGCCGCACGGTGGCGGGGTCGTGGCCGAGGGCGACGAGTTCGGCCGGGGTGTGGCGGCGGACGCCGGTACGGCCCTCGCGCAGCAGCTCCCAGAGCCGGTCGACGGATGTGGCGGGCCCGAACTTGCAGGCCATGCCGACGACGGCGACGGCGTTGGGGTCGAGGTCGGGGGGCAGTTCGTTCATCGTTGGTCGTCTCCGAGTCGGAACGCGCGCCGCAGCTCACGGCGGGAGGGCCGGGCGGGGGCGCCGCCGTCCGGGGTGCCGCCGTCCGGGGTGCCGCCGTCCGGGGCGGCGGGGGCGGGGGCGGGCCGGGCGCCCAGCCGTTCGGTGAGGAGTCCGGCGAGGTCGGCGACGGTGGGCCGGGCGAAGAGGTCGGCGAGTTCGAGGCCGGTGCCGGGGTAGGTCTCCTCCAGCCGCGCGAACAGCTGCCCGAGCAGCAGCGAGTTGCCCCCGAGGTCGAAGAACCGGTGGTCGGCGGGTATGTCGTCGAGTTCCAGCAGTTCCCTCCACATCGTGGTGACCTCCCGTACGAGCCGCTCGTAGGTCACCGTCCCGCGTCCCGCCTGACTGCCGGTGGAGCCGACCGGCGCCTCGACGCGGGCGGTGGCGGCCGTCTCCTCGGCGGGAGCGGCGACAGTCGCGGCGGCCGGTGCCGGGGCGGTGCCGTCGGTGCCGTCGGTGAGGGCGGCGGCGGCCTTGCGGTCGACCTTGCCGTTGGGGGTCAGGGGCAGCGCGGTCACGGCGGCCAGCCGGTCCGGCAGCATCCACGGCGGCAGGACGGTGGCGGCGTACTCGCGCAGTTCGCGCAGGGCGGGCAGGTCGGCGCCGGCCCGCGGCACGGCGACGGCCAGCAGCCGGGCCGAGGGCCCCTCGCCGCGGACCGCGACGACGACCCGGGCGATCGCCGGGTGACGACCGAGCACCTCCTCGATCTCGCCGAGTTCCATCCGGTGGCCCCGCACCTTGACCTGGCTGTCGGCCCGGCCGAGGAAGAGCAGTCGCCCCGCCTCGTCGCGGCGCACCAGGTCCCCGGTGCGGAACCAGCGTCCGCCGCCCTCCGGGGACAGCGGATGCCCGGTGAACCGCTGCGCGGTCAGCTCCGGTTGCCGCCAGTACTCCCGGGCGACACCGGCGCCGCCGATCCACAGCTCGCCGGGTTCGCCCGGCGCGGGCGGCCGGTGGCCGTCGACCTCGGTGAGCAGCAGCCGGGTCGCGCCGATCGGATCGCCGAGGTGGACGGGGCCGGAGGCGGTGACCGGCGCGATCGTCGACCAGATCGTCGCCTCCGTCGGCCCGTAGACGTTCCACAGCGCGGCGGTGCGCCCGGCGAGGGCCGCGGCCAGGTTCGGCGGCAGCGCCTCGCCGCCGCACAGCGCGGTCAGCGTCCCGCGTCCCTCCCAGCCGCCCTCCACGAGCAGTTGCCAGCCGGCGGGGGTGGCCTGCATCAGGCTGATGTCCCGTTCGGTGAGCAGCCGGGCCAGGCGCCGGGCGTCGACGACGTCGGCGCGTTCGGCGACCACGACGGTCCCGCCGGTCAGCAGCGGCAGGAACAGCTCCAGGACGGAGATGTCGAAGCACACGGTGGTGACGGCGAGCAGCCGCCCGGGCGCCCGCTCGTCGACGCCGACGGTGGCGGCGATCGCCTCCAGGGTGTGCACCACGTTGCCGTGGGTGACGGCGACGCCCTTGGGCTGCCCGGTGCTGCCCGAGGTGAACATCAGGTACGCCAGGTCGTCCGGCCCCGGCGGCGCGGGGACGTGACCGGGCCGTGTGCCCGGCTCGCCCGGCCGGTGCGGGTCGAGGACGTGCAGGTTCTGCGGCAGCAGCCAGGTCAGTTCGCGGTCGGCCAGGGCGACGCGGCAGCCGGCCCGTTCGACGACGAGCCCGAGCCGTTCGCTGGGGTAGGACTCGTCGAGGGGGACGTAGGGGCGCCCGCTCCTGAGGATGCCGAGGAGTACGGCCGGCAGCCGCGCGGTGCGGTGCATCAGGACGGCGACCGGTTCGCCGGGCCGGGCGACGCGGTCCACCCGGCGCGCGATGTCGTCGGAGGCGGCCTGCAGTTCGGCGTAGCTGAGGCTGGTGTCGCGGTCCTCGACGGCCACCGCGTCCGGGCACCGGCTCGCGGTCGCGGCGATCCGGGCGGTCAGGGTCCCCGCGGCCGGGTCGAGGAGGTCCCCGAGCGTGCCGCCCGCCCCGCGGGCGAGTTCGGCGGCCGACCGCCGCAGGTCCTCCACGAAGCCGTCGACCCGGTCCGGGTCGAGCACGGCCGTACGGTGGTTGGCGAGCACCTCCAGTCCGTGACCGGTGTCGGTGACCTCGAGGCCGAGGTCGAAGTGGCCGCGCTGCCCGCGCCGGTACACCGGCTCCCAGCCGGGTCCGGGGGTCGTCCCGGTCTCGGCGGCGTCCCGCTCCCAGTTCTGGTAGGCGAGGGTGACGGTGGGCACGGTGTCCGGGCCGCCGGCCTCCCGGCACAGCTCCGCCAGCCGCGGATAGGGCACCACGGACCGGCCGAGCGCGGCGCGCACCTCCTGGTTCAGCTCCCGCAGCCAGTCGCGGACGGGTCGGTCGGGATCGAGGTCGACGCGCAGCGGCACGGTGGTGACGAAGCATCCGACGCTGTGGTCCTCCTGGCCGCCGCCGCGCCCGTAGGCGGGCACCGCCACCAGGAAGGAGCGGTGACCGCTCGCCCGGGACAGGGCGGTGGCGAAGGCGCCGAGCAGCGCGGTGAAGGCCGGCACGCCCGCGTCCTCGGCGATCCGGGCGAAGGTGCGCGCGAGGGCCCCGGGCAGCCGGTACTCGCGGTGGCCTCCGGCGGCACCCGCCCGTTCCCCGCCGCCGGGGAACAGCACGCCCGCGGCCCGCCCGTCGGCCAGCCGCTCGGCGAAGCGCCGCTCGGCCTCGGCCCGCCCGGACGCGTCGTCCTCGGCGTGCCGCAGCTCCCGGCGCAGAGCGGTGTCGAAGGGTACGGCGGGCGGCAGTTCGCGTCCCGCTCGCAGGGCCGCGAGGTCACGGCCGAGCAGGTCGGCGGAGCGTCCGTCGACCACCATGTGGTGCGTGGTCAGCTGGAGCACCGGGGCACCGCCGTCCTCCGGCTCCCACAGCACCGCCCGCAGCAGGGGCTCGGACGAGGTGCGCAGCCGGCGGTCCGCCTCGTCGCGGACCGCGTCGTCGAGGGCGGCGTCCGCGACGGTCCGGACGACGAGTGCGGGTGCCTCGGGCGCGGGCACCAGCGCGGGGCGACCGTCGAGCGGGCGCACGCGGCAGGCGAGCACCGGGTGCCGCCGCACCAGGGCGGCGACCGTCGCGGTCAGGGCCGCGCGGTCGGCGTCGGCGGGCAGCCGCCAGGCCAGGGAAACGTTGTAGGGCGCCTCGGGTGCCGCGGCCTGGTCGGCGGCCCACATCCCGACGAGCCGCTCGGGCAGCGCGCAACCGGCCAAGGGCGCGTCCGTCCCGGACCCGGGGTCCTCGACGGTGCCGGAGACGGGCTGATCGGCGGACGCGGCACCGGTTCCGGTTCCGGTCCCGCCTCGGGGTCCTGGCGGCTCGGGGACGGCGGCACCGGCCAGGGCCGCCAGCCGCGGCCCGTGGTCGCGTCGCAGACGGTCCGTCAGGTCCCGCAGGCTGGAGCTGTCGAGCAGTACCGAGAGGGGCACCCGCCCCAGGTCGTCCTCCAGGATCCGGCTCAGCCGCATCGACGCGATCGAGTCGATCCCGTACGAGTCGAGCGCGGCGTCCGGATCGATCGACCCGGCGGGCACACCGGTGGTCTGCGCGACCTTCTCCGCCACCCACCGCAGGGCGCCCGCCACGCCCGCCGCGCCGGTGGCACCAGGACCCCCCGGAGCGCCGGGACCGCCGACCACCACGGCCGGGACGCCCTCCACGCGGGCCGG
>NZ_JAGMUF010000035.1:0-78211 GCF_019049125.1 Streptomyces sp. AC602_WCS936
CGGCATCGCCCGCCTGCACAACCTCACACTGACCGGCTGAGAAGCAACAGCACTGGTCGACCGGCATGCCGGAGATCATTTACGGGACAACACTTAGGTCGTGAGGGAGGGACCACGTAGGGTCTCGGAAACCACTCAGGGGCCCGACCCGCTCTCGCGGATCAAGCCCCTGAACTGGTACTTCTCTGTCGGGGTGGCGGGATTTGAACCCACGACCTCTTCGTCCCGAATGAGGTTCGACCATGATCCCCATCTTTGCCGTCTTTAGATGTGCAGGTCAGGGCGTTGTTCTGAGGTGGTGTGGCGGGGCTTCAGCGGGCCTCAAGAGGAAGATCATCTCCCAGGATTCTCCCAGAAGCGGGCTGCCCGTCCACAGAGTGTCTGGGCGCCTTAGGGCAGGTCGTATAGACCCTCTTCATCTTCTTCCAGATCCTCTTCATCAACCAGTTCATCGAACGCTCGCAGTAGTGGGTAACCCACGTCTGGCTCGACTGCGGCGATATAGCATGCCCAGCCCAACAGGCGACGCCGAAACATCTCATCGCCCTCGCCGCCGAACTCTGTCATATAGGCGGCGTAACCAAATTTCGATATCACGTGCAAGATCCATCGCATTTTGCGCTTTACCCTACGTGGAATCCGCGGCCCGTCCGATTCTCCGACATACAAACCGGTAACGTATTGCGGACCGCCGCGGCGCATGAAGACGGTCTTGCGCGTGTTTATCGACCAGCCAGCGTCGTCGAGAATACGAGCGATATCCACCGAGTGGCGGGTAGTGACACCTCCAGAGAATGTCAGATCGTCCACGTAGCGCGTAAAAGAAAGACCCTCCGACCGTGCATACTCAGCGAGGGAGCGGTCCGTGCTCAGGAAAGCCAAATTAGACAAGAGGGGCGACGTACTCAGCCCGATTGGCAGCTTGCCACCGATAGTAACAAGATTGACGGCAAGTTCCGCAGCCTTCTCTTCGTAGCCTTGCTCTCGCAACAAATGTCGTATCGTTGCGGCACCAATGGACGGAAAGAAGTCCTCAAGATCCATGCGCAAGACGCACCTCTTTGCAAGGTGCTGACTGGCATTGCTGATCGTGGAACGTCCGCGAACGAACCCGTGAACATGGTCGGGAGCTTCATACGAGAACCGGCTCGTAAAGCTTCGATGCAGATTCTTGCTAATGGTATTGAATGGCGACTTCAGCTCGAATACTTCTCGTATCCCGCCGTGCTTCTTGCGATGCCTCCGCTGGACATAGAAGATCCCTTCACCTGCAGGAAGATGTGCGGATAGCCATTCCAGATCCTTGACCGACAGGAAGGCTTGCTCCGCCAGGTGATCAACCGAAAAAGCCACTGGTCCCCCTGCGGTGGCACGTCAAGAGGTAGGGCCACACTCCCGTGCAAGGACTATCATGCAACGCACGCGAACTCGCGCACAACGTTGACCGCAGCCCTACCTCGGGCGGTATTATATCACACATCAATGAAGTGGGTCCTTTCGGCTGGAAATGCGGCCGTGCTCGAACGAATAGAGCATAGAAATGGACGGCTCAATCTCGCGGAATCCCCTGTAAGGCCGGCCTTTCGGGTCCAAGGTGCGGCCGGCTTGGAGCCATCTACTTACGGCTGCCATGACATAGTCGATGATGGCGGTAGACATGTAATCGCGCTTGGCGACCATTGCGAGCTTCAATTTTGGCAGCGGTGCTGTTTTGCCGATTGTTTTGTGGGCCTGCTTGGTTACGGTATTCGGTAGTCGGCCAATGATCGACGTCATCTCTTCGCTCTGTTCTATGTAGCAAAGTAGCTCAGATTCATTGCGATGTCGGACCAAAAGATCACTCAACAACTTTATATACATGAACTCGATTCTCTCGGATTCCGTGCCGCCAGGGACGCGCGTTCGATCAGTGACGAGCATGTACGTCTTGAAGAAGGTGGCCCGCATCAGTTCTAGAAATGGAACAGAAACCTCTACCGGATCGTTCGAACTGTGAAAGCCATCCTTGCGGAAGTCTTCGAAACTGCCAAATCCGGTCAAGCTACTCCTTGCGTCTAGGCGTTTGTGCAAATCACGAATTCTCGCCTCAACATCTTCTGCATCCTCACCCAGTTCAACCGCGCCGACAATCAATGGCTGGGAGGCATTTCCGTTTCCTGACTCGTCCATAAAAATTTTCACTAAATAGCCTTTCGTGTGGCCTGCCGCAGCGCCCGCCAAGCTATCCGCACCATCGCGCTTCGAGGGGTAACGGCGTCACCAGGCCATGCTCGGCGTTTCCCGGTCTCACAACCTAAACTTCACCGGATAACCCACACCCTATACGGGGCTGCCTGCGAATTGCATGGCGGAGCAAGTTTGCAAGATTCTGCAGGCGAGACGGTATCTGTGGGGGTAGAGCGATTTAGACCTTGGCCTTGCGCCACGGTGCGGTGGGGTCCGACAGGGTGTCGAGGATCAGCTCGCACCAGGTGACGGCAGCGTTGACCGTGAGTCGGGCGTGGCGCACTCCAAGCCCGGACGGTGCGCTCGCCTGGCCGTGACCGCTGCCGAAGCCCTGGTTGCGTAGTTCGGCGACCCCGACGGCGATGTTCACCGAGCCCGAAAGGATCTTCTTCACGGCCTTGCTGCCGTCCGGTCCGTCAGGTGCCGAGCCGGCGTCAAGCTTCAGCGCTCTCTGGACAGTGCTGATCAGAGCGGGAAGTGCGGCGTTCTTGTCGACGTCGATGCCGAGTTCGTTGAGAGCCGTCTTCGCGGTCGCCTCGATGAGCTGCTTGGCTGCGCCAATGGCACCGTGGGGATCTGTGGTGAGATCTCTGCGGATACGCTCCAGCTCGATCGTGATGCCTGAGGCGTCGCTCAGGCCGCTCAGATCACGGACTAGCACCGGCGGGTTGGACCAAGAGATCCTGCCCTCCCGATCGAGAGCGAAGCCGTCCCGTTCCAGGCGCACCCTGATGTCGTCCAACCACTTCGGTGTGCCCTGATCGCCCGGGTCGCGGTACGCGCGAATAAAGTCCTCGAAGACCAGGAGCGCACGCCGCACCTGGTTAGGGTCTGACCAGTCGACACCTTCCGCGTAGAGCATGAACTCGGTTCGACGCTGGCCCGAGTCCTGGTACTTCAGCTCGTCTGGAGGGACGGGAGCGAACCCGTGGTCTTCCCACAGCTCGGCCACGATGCGAATGGTCAGGTCCGTGGCCAGAGAGCGAAAGGCATTGCGGGTCGCGGGGCTCACCAGATCCCGCCGTGCGGTGACGGTCATAGTCTGAAGATAGGAGCAGACGCTGGCGCCCGTCTCGGTCTTTTCGCAGCGGGACGTCTGTCGCTGACGAACGTCGCCCCCTCTGCTGTTACTGGGCCTACGCCCCTCTGTGGAGTACGAGCCTGAACGCAGCGGCCCGCTTGGCCATCCCCTGCTTCCACGGCGTTGGATCCTCCTCGGCGATCTCCCGCCACAGCACCGCAGATGCGGAACCGAATGCCGTCAGTGCCTCCGGATCGGTGTTCCGCCACGACGGGAAGCGGCCTGCGAACATGATCGCGTCCTCCGCCGGGTGGCCGGCGTCCATGAGCCTCAGCGCCAAGGCGCCTGGATCGATCCACGCCGCACCGCGCGTTGGCCACGCCCAGTCGATGAGGCGAGCCCGCCCGTCGGCGATCAGGACGTTGTGCGGTGCGAAGTCGGTATGCAGCAGGGTGTTGCCACTGAAGTGCTGGAGCGTTCCGGGCGGAGCGTAATCCGCCCAGCGGTCCACCGCGTCCTTGATCTCGATGTCGGCCGGAGCGGTGACCCCTTGCAGTTCGGTGAGCGCGGCTTCTACGAGCACCAAGTCGGCTGAGCCGGGCCTGTAGTCGGCCTGGCGACCGCTCAGAACCTCGTATCCGAGAAGGCTCCATCCACCGACTTCCAGGTGCCAGTACAGGCGGGGACAGGACGTGGGCAGGTGGGGAGCGATCTCCGCCTCGCGGCGCTGTGCTGTGACCTGCGGATGATCACTCGCGATGCCCTTCACGAAAACGCTGCCGCTCTCGGTCTCCAGGACGGAGGCGACACCGGAATTCATGCCGCCGGTCATGGTCACCGCCTGATGCACGGCGCCGGTCTTGTCGGTGACAGCTTGGCGGACGTCGGCGGGGAGCTGATCGAAGGGAATGCGAGACATGGACACGCGCGGTTCCTCATGGGGCTCGGAGACAGGGGAGTGCCGCCCCAGCCAGGGTATGACCGGGGCGGCACTCATGGGATGCGTACGCGAGCGGTGCGGCGCCCGCCTGCGGTGTATCTAGTACGGCTGGTCGTCGCCGGCCGAGCAGCTGCACTCGGCGCCTTCGGCGGCCTCGTCCAGGTCGGTGATGATCTGGATCTCGTCGTCGCGGATGGCCGCGGCTGGCAGGGGCACGGGCAGGGTGCCGACGGCTCCGTCGGTGGGGCGCTGGCCGAGAGTGAGCAGCACCGGTTCGCGCGGCGGGGTGAGGGTTGTGATGGGTGAGGTCATGATCCATAGCCTCCGTGTTGGCAGTAGAGCTCTCGTCGGTCCCCCGCCTCCTGGTAGAGCTTGGCCAGCGGCCGGCAGGTACGGCAGGCGCCGACCTTCGTGCAGCCGGAGCATCCACCGGTGCGGAGCTGTAGGTACTCGGCGATGGCGCCGAGCCGGGTGAGGGCGGAGACGCCCTCGGTCACGAGGTTCACGCTCGGGTCGCGGCCGACCTTGCAGACGGACGCGATGCCGTGCGGGTTGACGTGGAAGAACGTCCGGCCGGCATTGCAGCCGGTGAAGATGCTCCGGGCCTTGACCTGGCCCTCGGCCTGCGTCGCGAGCGGGTTCGCCTCGCCGTCGATCGTCGGCGACATGTTGGTGAAGACCTGGTGCGGGAAGCCGTAGCGCTCGCACAGGGCGGCCATCGCGTCGAGTTCATGGACGTTGTCGTCGGACACGATCACGTTGAGCCGAACCGGCAGCCGGTCCTGGTGGGCCGCGTCCAGGCCCTGGATGAACCGGCCGAACGCGCCGCGGTTGCGGGTGACCTTGTCGTAGGTGCCCGAGGTCGCGCCGTAGACGCTGAGGGTGAGCCGGTAGGGCCGGTGGCGGGCGAACAGCTCGCGGATCGGCTGCTTGCGCAGGGAGGAGCCGTTCGAGGAGACCTGCACCATCATCCCGAGCTGGTGGGCGTATTCGTAGGCGGCGCCGAACTCGCGGTCGATCAGTGCCTCGCCGCCAGTGATCTGAAGCCAGAGCACGCCCGCGTCCCGCATCGTCCGCAGGAGCTGCTGTTTGCCCGTCCAGTCCAGGCCCTCGAAGCGCTTCTCGCCGAGGTAGCAGAACTCGCAGTCGTAGTCGCAGCCGAGGTTGATCTCCCAGGATGCTTTCGCGTACCCGTACGGCGATCGCTCGCGGACGAGGACGGTATCGCCGACCGGCCCGTCAGGCAGCTCGGTGCCCCACGCCTGCCGCGCGGCATCGACAAGCCAGGTCGGCAGAGGGTCTCCCCTGTGGCTCGCGGCGTGCAGCTCCTCGTAGCGGATCCCAGAAATGCGCATGCCGACTGCACGGCCCGGCTGAAGGAGGAGGTGCTGGGCGAGGAACGGGCTGGCTACGAGACGCGTATGTGATGCAGCAGGCGTATCCCGAGCCGAGGTGCCGGTTGCGGTCATGGGATCTCCACAGGGCGGTCATCGTGGTCTGGGCCGGGAGGGCTGATCGGCTGTGCGGCGTCGCCCGCGGTCTTGAAGCAGGACCAGGTGATCTTCCCGAGCGGGGTACGGTCCTTGACTCCCCACTCGTCGGAGAGCGCGGCCACCAACGTCAGGCCCCTCCCGGAGAGATCCGTGGCGGTCGGCTCACGCAAGACAGGTCGTTGGCGACGGCTGTCGTGTACTTCCAGACGTACGCAGCCGTCGTCGATGTCGAGCCGGACGAGGAAGCCGTGTCCGGGGGCGGTGCCGTGGACGACGGCGTTCGTGGCGAGTTCGGAGACGCACAGGCGGATGTCCTCGGTGCGGGTCCGTAGGCCCCAGCCGTCCAGCGTTCGAGTGGCGAACTCCCGTGCCTGACGTACGGACTGGTGTCGAGCGTCGAAGAACTGCTGAAGCGACTCGGGCATGACGTGCCTCATGACTCCCCGCCCAGGACGCGAACTTGTGCCCGGAAGCTGCGGTGGGCGGGCTCGTGACGAAGAGCCGAGGGACGCGTGGTGCGGGGTCGGCGAGCCAGTAGGAGGCGGGCGCCGGTCGTCTCGATCCAGCGAGCGCGTTCGGCCGCGACGTGCTTCGGCCCCAGGTGGGAGAGGGCCGGCGCGACGACGCCATAGACGTCCGGAAGAGCCAGCGCGTCCAGCAGTCCCGTGAACGCGGCGGATCTGGGTTCGGTTGTCACGTATCGGTCCATGAAGACGCCGAAGAGCTGCAGTTCGTGGGTGCGGCAGTAGTCCACCAGCGACGCGCGCAGGGCCGTCTGACGGGCTGCGGAGACGCCGACCAACCGCAGAAAGCCGTATACGAGGGGACCGCTGACCGGGCGATGCTCCGTGAGGGGTTCCATGCTTGCGACCGTCCAGGAGACTCGGTGAAGTGGTGACCTCTTGAGCGTGGCTGTTGCCCAACGTTGTTGGAATCACCGACTGTTCTACTTGCGTTCCACTTCCGACCCACCGGCCGCACGCTTCTGCTTCCATGGCTAGTGGAAGGGAGCGACGCGTGGCGACCGTGCACCACTGGACCGGCCTGGAGGCCAGAGCTCTACGGCTCGCCCTCCGCCTGAGCGTGCGGGCTTTCGCCGAGCGCCTCGGTCTCGCCGTCGCGACCATCTCGAAGTGGGAAAAGCTCCGGTCCGCGACCGAGCCCCGCCCCGACACGCAGGCCATTCTCGACACTGCGCTCGGTCGCGCCGATGCCTCCGTGCACCTGCGCTTCGAAACGCTCCTGTCGGAGATGGCCGGCCCCGGGCAGGTGGCAGCCGGACGCCGGGTGACGGCTGCCGGGCCCAGAGCCTGGGAGTACGAGTCGTGGACCGACGACCTGGACCGTGCTGTCGTCGCCTTGTCCCGGCAGAACTTCACCTTCGCCGACAGCCTGCTGGGCCGATGGCTCAACCGTTTCACGGCCGCCGAACTCGACGACAAGGGCCTGTACCTCTACGCCCGCTCCACCGCGTTACTCGGAGACCTCAAGCGCGATCAGGGCGCCGTGCTCGGACCACTGTCCGCACGCCATTCCTACGCGGGCGCGCGCTCGATCTTCACCCAGCTCGACATTCCCCGTCGCGTCGCCCAGCTCGATCTGTCCCTCGCGGTCGTCGCGGAGATGTCCGGTGACCTGGAGACGTCGGCCCGTACGTACGAGACGCTCGCCGTCGACGACCGGCTCTCTCGCCGTGACCGGGCCAGGGCCCGCCTGTGGGTGGGCACCGCACTCAGCAAGGACGGCAACCATGACTACGCGACCCGCGTGATGCAGGCCGCGACCCGTGAATTCGAAGACCTCACCGAACCCGACGACTGGTCGGTGGCCCATCAGAAGCTCGCCCTGGCCCGCCGGGGCGTCGGAGACCTCACCCAGGCCCTGCACTTCATCGACATCGCCCGGAGCAGTGGGAGCACCGACTCACCGATGCAACGCGTACGACTGGACACCGCTCACGGCCACATCCTGCTGTCCGACGCGGCGACCCGCGAAGATGGGCTACGCGTTCTCGGCCAGGCCGCTCGGACGGCCGCGCAGTACGGCCTCGTGCACCAACTGCGCAGTATCGAGAGCGTCAAGGCCAGCAGTGAGGGGCCGCCCGGGGCCCCGCGAACGGTGATCAGGGAGACGAACGCATGAGTGACAACCAGCAGGTCATCACCGAAGACCAGTGGCACCAGGCCAAGGCGATCTGGGACTACCACCAGATGCACCACCAGGCCCACCCTGCGGACGTGGCGATCGGCCTGGGCAGCCACGACCTGGGGGTGGCCACGCGCGTCGCCGAGTTGTACCACGCGGGTCTCTTCCCCACGCTGGTCTTCACCGGCGGCAATAGCCCGACCACCGCCAAGGTCTTCCCACGCGGCGAAGCGGTCCACTTCCGCGAGCACGCCATCGACCTCGACGTCCCCGCATCAGCGATCCTGCTGGAGCCCCACGCCGCGAACACCGGGCAGAACATCACCCTCGCCCGCGAGGTCCTGGCCGACGCCGGCATCACCCCGAAGAAGGTGCTGCTGGTCTCCAAGCCCTACATGGAACGGCGGTCGTACGCCACCGCCCGCAAGCTGTGGCCCGAGGCCGAGATGGTGTGCGCCTCGGAAACCCTGGAGTTCGACGACTACCTCAAGTCCATCGGCGACGAGAAGCTCGTGGTGGACATGCTCGTCGGCGACCTCCAGCGGGTGATCGAGTATCCGAAGCTCGGGTTCGCCATCGAGCAGGAGGTCCCGGAGGACGTGCATGCCGCGTACGAATCCCTCATCCACGCCGGCTTCACCAGCCGCCTCATCGCTTCCTGAACTCACCTCCCCGGGCAGCCTGTGCGCCATCCACCAGCCCAACTTCATGCCCCGGCTGACCACGCTGGCCAAGCTGTTCGCGGCAGACCACTGGATCGTCCTGGACGACGTGCAGTTCGCCCGCCGCGACTACCAGCATCGCGCCCGCGTCGCCACACTCGACGGCCTCGGCACGAACCGATGGCTGACCATCCCCACTCACCGCCCCTCCGGGCGCGCCACCCTCATCAGAGACACCTTGATCGCCGCCCCTGCCACGGCCCGACGCAGAGCCTCATCGATCCTGCGCCAGCAGTACGGGACCAGCCCCCACTGGCCCGCAATTGACCGCGCCCTTCAGCCAGTCTGGAGTGCGTTCGACACAGAAAGGGTCGCGCCGGTCGCCACGGCCTCGACCCGCGCCCTGCTCGAACTGCTCGGCTGGCGGGGACAGATCTTTACCAGCAGCGCCCTGCCCGCACGCACGGGTCGGTCCGAGCGGCTGGCCGACCTGGCCGACGCCACCGGCGCACGCGCGTACCTGTGCGGCACCGGCGGCATGACCTACCTGGACCCTGCCCCCTTCACCGAGCTGGGCGTAGCCGTCGTCCCGTTTCTCTCGCCGGCCACTGGTCTGTGGGCCTCGGGGCGACAGGTCAGTGCTCTGCGGGCGTTGGCCTTCCGCGGCCCCGACGCTGTGGGAGCTCGTCTCCGGGCTCTCGCGTTCGCCCACGATGCGCTGGGGCGCGCGGCCTGACACCCGCTTCGGGTACGGAAGCGGGTGTGATCAGCGTCGACGTGCCTGTGGCAGCTGTGGCGGCTGTGGCTGCGAGGCCGCGACCGCTGCCGGGCTGACCGATGTGCCTTGCCGCCGTGCCGCGCTCCGCATCCGTGCCACTCGTGCACGGTCGCTCGGAACCGGCCTGGTGCTGAGCCGCTCGATGCGCCAGGTCAGTACCCGTGCAGGGCTGCGGGCGTCGTTGAGCGCCCGTTCGTCGGTGGCCTGCTGCAGTAGCTGCTTCGGATCAGGCCCGGCCTTCTCGGCGGTTGCGAGGGCGGCGGTGAGGGCGTCGAAGGCCGGGTCCTCGACCACCTGCTCGGCGTGGGCAGGCATGGCCTGTCGGATGAGGAGGATGTGCCGTTCCACGATCTGCTGGGGTGGCCGGCGCTGGGCGAGGGCGGTCAGGGGTGCGGTGGCTGTCTGCTCGTAGGCGGCTTGCAGGTGGATCAGGGTCTGGTGGGCTGCGGCCACCTGTTGGTCGTGGTGGCGGAGCTGGTGCCAGCGGGCGGCGGCGATGACGGCGAGGATCGCGGCGTCGAGTTCGTCGCCACAGTCCTCAAGGGCTACACCGGCAAGCGGTGGGGCGAAATCGTCGGCCTGGAAACGGAGTTCGTCCGACGCGACTCCTTCCGTGTCGAGTGGCAGCTGTACGAGCTGGACACCGGCGAGCTGGTGCGCTGCCCGCCCAAGGACGACAGCTATCGCGACATCGACTCGACGGAGTGGCTCTCGGCCCTGGTCTTCAACCACATCGCCCGTACGAAGCCGACACCCTGCCCCTGCCACGGCAGGACGTACGTCTTTCGAGGCCAGGGCGCCGCGCGTACCGGCGGCCACCAGGGCGCGAGGCTCGTCGACGTCGCCCGCCGCGCCGGGGTCTCCACGGGAACGGTCTCCAACGTCCTCAACCGCCCCGACCGCGTACGCGAGGACACCCGAGTTCGAGTCGAACTCGCTGTCGCCGATCTCGGGTTCGTACGCGGCGGCACCACGTTGGAGCACGCGGCCCACTGGCGTCGAAATGGCTTCGCCACCTGGCTGTTCACCCCGGCGGTCTCAGGCTGGTACCCGAAGAAGGCCCCGCAGGAGGCCCGCCCGGTACCAATCCTCGGCGAGCCCTGGCCCGGCATCCCGGCACGAGGCCGAGGGGCAGCTGCTCGGGCGGACGCCTGCTGGCTCCCGATCGCCAAGGGCCTCACGCCGCACGGCCTGCGCCACACGCACCGGACGATGATGGAGGACCTCGGCACCGAGAAGGTCCTCATGGACGAACGCATGGGCCACATCGACGGCTCGGTCTCCGCGCGCTACGCCCACGTCACGCCCGGCATGCGCCGGCGCCTCATGGCTGGTCTGACCGAGCGGTGGGAGGCGGCACTCGATGTCAGGCTTGCGATGTGCCGAACGTCGCCGGTGCGCGTGCTCGATGACTTCCTGCGCGCCCGCGCCATGACCACGGTCTAGTGCCAGATCGTGGCTACGGTTGCTGAAACCGAGCCGTGACCATCCTCAGAGGTGACGACGCATCATCGCGATGCAGGTAGCTCGCGCGGCGATTGATTGGTCCCGCGGGTACGGCACTCCGAGGTTCATCCCCACGTCGGTGGTGATGGGGGGTTGCTGCCAGGCGAGACTCATCTGCGCGCCAGCCTCCGCTCGGGCCGTGGCAACGAGGGCCGCGTAGGGTCCCGCAACGGCCGATGCCTCGATCTGGAGCCACGCTTGGTGGAAGGCCATTCGGGCGAGTAGGCCGCTGACTTCGTCGGTGAGCTGTTGCCGCACGGACGAGGAGGACTCGGGTCGGCGCCGTATGCGGTACGGCATCTCCAGGTACTCCTCGACCGTGGTCAGCGCTTCCGCGAACGTCTTGGCCCGGCGTTCTCTGCGCGCCGCCCGCTGATTGAAGTTGTACGCGAGGTAGGCACCGAAGAGTGCGATGCACGGGACGATCAGCGCGGCCGTCTGGGCCCAGGTCCAGCCGCTGTCCGTCGTTTCTGCCGACGTGATGACCTGCACACGTTGCTCCCCTGCATGCCGTGAGGGGCGTCCTCCACCACCCACTGGCCACCATGCTCACCGCCAGTGAGCCGCCAGTAGTGTTCGAGGAACAAGTGTGTGCGGACTATCTCGATGAGGTCCAGCAACCCTTTCGAACTCGTCCAGCGACGTTCGTCCGGATCGAGCGGGTACCAGAGGCAGAGGGCGTCGTCATGCGAGTACCGGTGCTTCGATGCGGCTCCGGCTTTCGCGTGGACGCGTGGGAAATCCTGGGCTAGTTGGCCGTAGGTCGGATAGGGCGGATCCGCATGGAAGCGGATCCGAACGTCGATTGGGTCGGGCTCGCCTATGACATCGAGCCCGGCGAGCTCGTATGTCAGCGAATCACCGCGGTACGTGTGACGGAGAGCATCACCGAAGTGTCGCCGTGCGTCACGTTCGAGCGGGGCCCACCAGACGGGCTGGGTTGCGTACCAGCGAGGCACGGGCTCAGTCTCCCCAGGCCCGGGTCGGCGTGGCGAGCCCGGTGGCGAGCCCGAGACCGGAGGCGGCTGGCCCACCCGACCGGACCGTTCGCGCAAGGCGGTCGGCTTCTTCTTTTGTGGCGTCAGGCTTCGCGACGAGTTCCGGGAGAACTTGGTGCAGAGCATGCTGGGCCAAGACTGGCCGCCCTTCATTTTCATGCTCGATCGCGAGGTCGATGTACTTCCGGGCGGTGCAGAGCCTCTTGTACACGTCGGCGCGCGCCATATTGAGGGGGATCGGGCCCGCTACTTCGGCCGGGTCGGGCGTCGGGCCCTTGTCGATCTCGTCCGCCGCGTAGGTAAAGAAGGACTGGAGGGCGTTGATCAGCGGCATTGGCTCATCGAGGCAGGTGAGGCATAGAGCCTTGATGTTCCAGGAGCACATGGGCTTGCTGTGGGTGCCATTCCAGTGTTTCAGGAGCCGGACCGTACGGGCGAAGACGACCTTCGTGTCCTCGATGGCCTGCAGCACCATCCGGGTGTGGGCGATCGGATCAGCACGGTCCCACTGCGCTGCGATCTTCGTGTTCGGGATGTACAGGCCGCGTCCCGAAGGGTGAGGAATCGCGGTCATGACGTCCGCCGTGAAGTCGTCCTGGCCCGGGGTGACTGGGTCGCCGAAGCGTACAAGGACGGCGCGACGGCGGCCTTCGACTTCGATGGTGAGCTTGGGGAACTCGTCGTCGAGGTCCTCGTGGATCGCGGCGCGGGCGATCTTCATCAGGGCCAGGGCGCTCTTCTTGTTGGGGCCGTAGGGCACGGCGTTCGTTTCCGTGAGGACGACGCCGAGGTCGACGTCGGTCAGGGGGGTGTTGGCGTCGCCGTGTGCAACGCTGCCGTTGAAGTAGGTGGTGGAGCCAGGGAAGGCTCGGCGTACAGACGCGGCGAGGAGTCTGCGACGGCGCTTGGCCTCGGCGAGCTCCTCGTCGGTCACCTGGATCTTGCGGCGCCCGTCATCGAGGAGCTGCGCAAGAGACTCTTTTTCGACCATCGGTACCTCCTTGGTGGCTGGTGGGAGGCGTAACGTCGGCCTCCCGCTAGCCGTGGCGTTCTACTTCTCCTGGCGGACGCCCTTGAACGGCGTGCCGCCTGACTTCCCACCCATGAAGCGGCCGTTCTCACCTCGCTTCGTCCACGTGCCGGTTCGGGGATTGAGGACCTGGCTCCGACGGGAGACGCTGCCGCGACGGAAGCCCTTGCCGGTGTTCGTAGCCATGTGACCATCACCCTTCGTGATCGAGGCTGGACGATTGCAAGATCCGAATCGATACCGATCTTGCAATTGAGAGGGTAGGGGCACGGTTCGACTTTCGCAAGTGATACCTGATATGCAACCATGCGTCAGAGAGAGGAGGAGATCGTGAGCGAGCGGATTGCAGCAGGACGGTTTGACGCGGTCGCGTTTCACGCAGCCCTGGATCGCACGCGTCAGGAGCGCGGCCTTCTCTGGAAGGACGTAGCTCAGCAAGCCGGTGTAAGCGCTTCGACGTTGACGAGGCTGGCTCAGGGGCGCCGGCCCGATGTGGATGGACTCGCGGCCCTTGTCACATGGGCCAATCTCAGTGCGGATGATTTCGTTCGCCGGACCGACGAGCCGCGCAGTCAGGACACGTTGACCAAGGTAGCTACGCATCTAAGGGGCGATCGCAACCTCACGCCGGAGGCTGCGGAAGCCCTCGAAGCTCTGATCACTGTCGCCTACAACCAGTTGGTGAACGATCAGCCGGAGTAGGGGAGCTCCCTATGTCGTTGCGTCATGGCTTCAAGGCTGAAGCCAACCGCCTCGCGGTGCAGATGCGGAAGGAGTTGGGGCTCCATCCCGCGTCGCCGCTCGCACCCGCCCGACTCGCCGAACACTTGGCGATCCCGGTCAAGACGTTCAGCTCGGCGATAGCCCATGACGCACGGATCGGTCGACTCCTCGCCGGCGAGCGGGAAGCCGTGAGTGCTCTGACCGTACACGCGGGGGCGCGGCGAGAGATCTGGGTGAACGACTCTCACGATCCGGGGCGGCAGAACAGCTCAGCCGATCACGAAATCGCGCATGCGCTCCTGATGCACCCGCCGGGACCTGCGCTCGACCTTCACGGTTGTAGGCACTGGGATGGGGAGATCGAAGAGGAGGCCGACTGGCTGGCAGGCAATCTCCTCATCACCAACGAGGCGGCGTGGTCCATCGCCAGGCGCAGCACCGGCCCTGAGGAAGCAATGCTCCAATACGGAGTTAGTAGGAGCATGTTGACCTGGCGCATGAACATGAGTGGTGCGCGCGGGCGGCGTATCCGATCGGCCAGTTGAATCGATAAGCGTTGGCCCGTTGCGCTGCGCGCAGCCTCTACGGCTTCGCTGCCGGGCACTCTGTGACACGGTCTCCGGAGTGCCCGGTTCGCGGTTGTGCACGTGACCAAGATGCTGTGACCCAGTGATCAAGCTGGCGTGGCTACAGCGGCTTGGGAGACCTCGACCAAGATCTTCTCTCAGATTTCTCCCAAACGATCACCGGAGACGCAGGAAGGGCCTGATCCGGAATCCGGATCAGGCCCCTGACCTGGTGTTTCAGCTGTCGGGGTGGCGGGATTTGAACCCACGACCTCTTCGTCCCGAACGAAGCGCGCTACCAAGCTGCGCCACACCCCGATCGCCGCCGCTCTCGCGGCGACGTCGTTTACTTTAGCCCACCCGGAGCCGGAGACGAAATCCGGTTTTACCAGCGGCGGCGCAGTGGGTTCGGGCGGATGTGGTCCAGGGCCACGAGGAGGACGCCCAGGGCGTAGAGGGAGAGGCCCAGGAGGAGGGCGTTGCCGAGGACGCCCTTGTAGCCGTGCTGGTCGACGTCGAGGAAGGGGTAGAGGTAGCGGTCCTCGGTGCCGGGGAGGAGGAGCTCGCCGCGGGCCAGGGAGAAGGTCAGGTAGGCCAGCGGGTAGAGGAGCCACGCGGCGGCCTGGCGTAGGTGGAGGCGGCCGGGGGTGGTGAGGAGGAGCCAGTCCAGGGCCGCGGCGGCGGGGACGGCCGTGTTGAGGATGTGGGTCGCGGTTGCCTGCCAGCCGGTCCCGGCGGCCGCCGCGTCGGTTGCGAAGGGGCTCGACGCGTTGGTCAGGAGCAGGTGGTGCACGAGGCCGGCGGCGACGACGTAGAGCAGGGCCGCGCCGGTCAGGGCGCCCGACAGGGGGCGGCGGGCGGACCAGGCGCGGCGGGCGGAGGCGAGCATGACCAGGGTCAGCAGGATGCCGCTCTGGAGCGTGAAGTGGCTGACCGCCCGCGTGGCCGGGCCGCCCGTCACCAGTTCGAGCGTCACGCCCGTCAGGGCCAGTAGCGCCGTGAGGAGACGGAAGGCGGCGACCAGGGGGCGGCGTACCGGGGTGAGCACGGCGGTCGCCGGGACGGGGGAGGGGAGCAGGGTGGGCGGGCCCGGGACCGCGGGGAGGTCCGGGATGTCCCTGGGTATCGGGGCTGTCATGGCCTCAAGCTAGGCAGGCCGGACACAACGGGCTATGTGGGTGGGCCGTGTGGGTGACCCTCGCCCTTCCCCCTCCGCCGGCCCGCCCGGGAACCCGCCTCGCTACTCCCGCCCCACCATCGTCAGCAGCGTCGCCTCCGGTGGGCAGGCGAAGCGGACCGGGGTGTAGCGGTTGGTGCCGCAGCCCGCCGAGACGTGGAGGTAGGAGGTGTGGCCCTCGGCCGTGTGCGTGGACAGGCCCTTCACGCGGTCCGTGTCCAGGTCGCAGTTGGTGACCAGGGCGCCGTAGAAGGGGATGCAGAGCTGGCCGCCGTGGGTGTGGCCGGCCAGGACCAGGGGGTAGCCGTCCGCCGTGTAGGAGTCCAGGACGCGCAGGTACGGGGCGTGGACGACGCCCATCGAGAAGTCGGCGGTGCCGGACGGGCCGCCGGCCACCTCCGCGTACCGGTCGCGCTTGATGTGCGGGTCGTCCAGTCCCGTCAGCTCGACGGAGACGCCCTCGACCTTGAGCGTGCCGCGCGTGTTCGTGAGGTTCTGCCAGCCGGCGGCGTCGAAGCCGTCGCGCAGGTCCTCCCACGGGTTGTGGACGGCGCCCGCTGCGGGCGCGTTGCCGTTCAGGCCGTGGCGGCCCTGGGCCTTCTCGATCAGGTACCGGGCGGGATTGCGCAGCTTGGGACCGTAGTAGTCGTTGGAGCCGAAGACGTAGGCGCCCGGGAACTCCATCAGGGGGCCCAGCGCGTCCAGGACCTCCGGGACGCCCTCCGGGTCGGACAGGTTGTCGCCGGTGTTGATCACGAAGTCGGGGCGCAGACCGGCCAGGGAGCGCAGCCAGCGCTGCTTCTTGCGCTGGCCGCCGACCATGTGGATGTCGGAGACCTGGAGCACGCGCAGCGGGCGCATCCCGGAGGGCAGGACGGGGATGGTCACCCGTCGCAGGCGGAAGGAACGGGCCTCGAAGCCCGCCGCGTAGACCAGACCGGCGGCGCCAACCGCCGTGATTCCCAGGGGTACTCCGTATCGCGCGCGCATGTGTCCATCGTGTCAGAAGCGGGGGCGGGAGCGAGGGCGGGAGCGGGGGCGGGAGCCCGCCGGGTGGCTGTTCGCCGGGGCGCCATTAATCGGCAGGCGTCCTTTCCCCGGTACCTGCGACAATCATCACCATGACCACGCTCAAGTCGAAGCTGCAGGACGACCTCAACGCCGCGATCAAGGAGCGCGACGAGCTCCGCTCCTCGACGCTCCGGCTGACGCTCGCCGCGATCACCAAGGAGGAGGTCGCGGGGAAGGAGAAGCGGGAGCTCTCCGACGACGAGGTACAGAAGGTGATCACCCGCGAGGCGAAGAAGCGCCGCGAGGCCGCCGACGCCTTCGCCCAGGGCGGTCGCGCCGAGAGCGCCGAGCGGGAGAAGGCGGAGGGCGAGGTACTCGCCGCCTACCTGCCCAAGCAGCTGTCCGACGACGAGCTGAACGCGATCGTCGCGCAGGCCGTCGAGGAGGCCAGGGCGGCGGGCGCCGAGGGGCCGCGGGCCATGGGCGCCGTCATGAAGATCGTGAACCCGAAGGTGGCCGGGCAGGCCGAGGGCGGCCGGGTCGCCTCGGCTGTCAAGAAGCTGCTGGCGGGCTGAACGCCGGCCGCACTTGGCGGTGGATTGCAAGGAGAAGGCCGGTGGCCCCCACCCGAAAGGTGGGGGCCACCGGCCTTCTCGCGCACGGGGACGACCTCAGTCGCGCCGTCCGCCGATGCCGCCGTTGCCCTGGCCCTGGATGAAGTTGCCCCAGCCGCCGTCGTTGCCGCCGTTGCCCGTGCCGCCGTCGATCAGGCCGCCGATGACGCCGCCGGGGTCGCCGGCACCGGGGTCGCCGTCGCCGTTGCCTCCGTCGTCCCGGTCGCCGTCGTCGTTCCCGCGGCCCTTGTCCTTGTCCTTGTCGGCCGCGTCCGGGATGTGGACGATGTTGAACTCGTCCGCGGGCTTGCCCTCCAGGGCGCCCGACATCATGTCCCGCCAGATCGGTCCGGGAACCGCGCCGCCGAAGACCTTGGCGTGCGGGACACCGCCGATGGTGATGTCGATCATCTTCCGCTCGTGCTTCGGGTCACCGACCCACACGGCGCCGGCCAGGTTCGGCGTGTAGCCCACGAACCAGGCCGCGAAGCGCTCGTCGGTCGTACCGGTCTTGCCCGCGCTGTCGCGGCTGTCGAGGCCGGCCTGCGTACCCGTACCGTCCTCGACGACACCCTGCAGGAGCGTGTTGATGGTGTCGGCCGTGGTCTCCGACATCGCCCGCGAGCAGGTGGACTTCGGGACCTCGAGCGACTTGCTCTTGTTGCCGATCCGCTGGGTGATCGACTCGATGGCGATCGGCGTGCAGTGCATGCCGCGCGAGGCGAAGGTCGCGTACGCGCTCGCCATGGTCAGCGGGGAGACCTCGGTGACGCCGAGGGCGATGGACGGGGTCTGCTCCAGCTTGTTGCCGTTGGCGCGCTCGACGCCCATCTTGTCCGCCATCTGCGTCACCGGGCAGATGCCGATGTCGCTGATCAGCTGTACGTAGTAGGTGTTGACCGAGAGAGCGGTCGCCTCCTTCATGTCGTACGGGCCGACCTCGGTCTCGTTCTCGTTGGCGAGCTTCGAGCCCGCGCTGTTCACCCAGTTCTTGCCGCCGCAGACCGGGACCGGGCTCGGGTACTCCATCTCGTACGGCGACGAGTACGTCTGGGTCGCCGGGGTGCCGCCCTCGAGCGCGGCGGCGGCCACGATCGGCTTGAACGTCGAGCCGGGCTGGTAGCCGGCGCCGCCGCCCATGTCGTTGTTGACCGACAGGTTGAGGGTCGTCTCGCCCTTCTTGATGTCGACGCCGTAGGGGCGCGACTGGCCCATCGCGACGATCTTGCCGGTGCCGGGCTCGACGATGGTGGCCGCGGTCGCCACGTCGTCGCTCGTGTAGACGTGGTCCTTGATCGACTTCTGCACCGACTCCTGGGCCTGCGGGTCGAGGGTGGTGCGGATCGTCAGGCCGCCCTGGTTCCAGATCTTGGCCCGGTCCTCCTTGGTCTTGCCGAAGACCGGGTCGCTCAGGAACACCTCGCGCACGTAGTCGCAGAAGAAGCCCGCGCCCTTGACGGCCGTGATGCAGCCGTTCTTCGGCCGGCTGACCTTCAGCCCGAGGGGCGTCTCCTGTGCCTTGTCGGCCTCCGCCTGGGAGATGTCACCGACCTGGGCCATGCGCGCGAGTACGACGTTGCGCCGCTTGGTGGCCTCGGCCTCGTCGTTGATCGGGTCGTACCGGCTGGGCGACTGGACGATGCCGGCGAGGAGGGCGGCCTCCTGGAGGTTGAGGTCCTTGGCGGACTTGGAGAAGTAGCGCTGGGAGGCGGCCTCGACGCCGTAGGCCTGCTGGCCGAAGAACGTGATGTTCAGGTAGTTCTCGAGGATCTTCTTCTTGCCCAGCTCCTCCTCGACCTGGATGGCGAGCTTCAGCTCGCGGATCTTGCGGCCGATGGTCTGCTGGGTGGCCTGGGCGACCTTCGTCGGGTCGTCGCCGGCCTCCTCCACGAAGACGTTCTTGACGTACTGCTGGGTGAGCGTGGACGCGCCCTCGGAGACCTCGCCGCTGCGCGCGTTCTTGTTGAGCGCGCGCAGGACGCCCTTGAGGTCGATGGCGCCGTGCTCGTAGAAGCGCGAGTCCTCGATCGCGACGATCGCCTTCTGCATGTACGGCGAGATCTCCTTGAGGGGGACCACCGTGCGGTCGCGCGAGTAGACCGTGGCGATGGTGCCGCCCTCGGCGTCGAGGATCGAGGTGCGCTGGCTGAGCGGGGGAGTCTTCAGGTTGGCCGGGAGAGCGTCGAAGCTCTCCACCGACCCCTTGGCGGCCAGCCCCAGCGCGCCCACGGCGGGCAACGCGATGCCGGCCAGCACTGCTCCCGCGAGCACACTGACACCGAGGAACTTGGCGGCCTGCTGCGTTGGTGACAGACCACCGCCCGAGCGCTTCTTTGGCATGGAGGCAGCCTACGTTCTCATTCGCCGGACACGCGTATATGCCTTGGCCTAAGCTGCACTCAACTGTCACAGCAGTGAGGCCACGTATCAATACGTCCGGCGACCCCGAATCGTTCCGGACCCGCTCGACTTTTTTCCGAGAGGCCCCGCTGGGGGGCGCGTTGGTGTGTACCGGCGTGCGTCACGGCGTGGGGAGTGCGTGTCCGAATCCGCCTTGGGTGTCAATCGGTGTCCGTTGTGGCGCAACAAGAATGACCCTTATGCCGGGATAATCACGCATGTCGCCAGCTCACTCCCCCGGGTGATCTGCCGCTTACCCATAGTCCGTTCGGGCCATTCAAGATTGGGCCCGAAGGGGGTGTTGCGCTGTGCCCACCTTCCGTAACGTCCTCAACTGGCGGCGGTGAATATGCCGCTGCCGCCGTGGGGGAGCCTCGATTCGGGAGAGGACGGCGCCGGTATGGGCTGGGTAACCGACTGGAGTGCGCAGGCCGCCTGCCGCACTACCGATCCGGACGAACTGTTCGTTCAAGGAGCAGCGCAGAACAGGGCCAAGGCGGTGTGCACCGGATGCCCGGTGCGGACCGAGTGCCTGGCCGACGCGCTCGACAACCGCGTCGAGTTCGGCGTGTGGGGAGGCATGACGGAACGGGAACGCCGCGCACTGCTGCGCCGGCGGCCCACCGTGACCTCCTGGCGCCGGCTCCTGGAGACGGCGCGGACGGAGTACGAACGAGGGGCCGGCATCGTGCCCCTTGACGACGAAGAGGTCTACGAGAACTACGCGGCCGTGGGCTGAGCGGGGCCGGACGGTCCCCGGCCACGGACACGGGGCCGGATCAGGCGCCGGACACCGGACCGGATCAGGCGCCGGACGCCGGACCGGATCAGGCGCCCGGCTCGGGCAGCTCCGGCTCGCCCGTCGCGAGACGGGCCCCGATGTCCCGCAGCCCCGCGAGGTCGTGCACGTCGCCGGGGAGCGCGGCCACTTCGGTGACCGCCACCTCGGGGTGACGTGCGGTGAAGCGGTCACGCGTGCGCTGCTCGCGGGCGAGCAGGTGCATGCGCTCCGCGTGCAGCCGCAGCAGGCCCGCGGTGAGCCGGTCGACGGACCGCTCCGGTGTGTCCTCCACAGGGTCGGCGGCTTCGGGAGCCTCGGGTTCCTCCGCAGGGGGCTCGGGAGTGTCTGAACTGTCTTGCAAGTCGGGGGAGTTACGAACTCCAGCTTTCCCGTCGTCCTGATCCACAATGCGGGGATCCTCAAGATTTTCCGCGGCGGCGAGCGCCCGCTCGGCCGACAGCCGGTCGGCGCCGCTGCCGTGGACGCGGTTGAGCACCAGACCCGCGAGCGGCATGTCCTCGGCGGCCAGCCGCTCCACGAAGTACGCGGCCTCGCGCAGTGCGTCCCGCTCCGGGGCCGCGACCACCAGGAAAGCCGTCCCGGGCGCCTGGAGCAGCTTGTACGTCGCGTCCGCGCGGGTACGGAAGCCGCCGAACATCGAGTCCATCGCGGCCACGAAGGTCTGCACGTCCTTCAGGAACTGGCCGCCCAGTACCTTCCCCAGGACGCCGGTCATCATCGACATGCCGACGTTCAGGAACTTCATGCCGGCCCGGCCGCCGACCTTCGCCGGGGCCAGCAGGACGCGGATCAGCTTGCCGTCCAGGAAGGAACCGAGGCGCTTGGGGGCGTCCAGGAAGTCCAGCGCCGAGCGGGACGGCGGGGTGTCCACGACGATGAGGTCCCAGTCGTCCCGGGCCCGCAGTTGCCCCAGCTTCTCCATCGCCATGTACTCCTGCGTGCCCGCGAAGCCCGCCGAGAGCGACTGGTAGAAGGGATTGCCCAGGATCGCCGCCGCCCGGTCGGGGTCCGCGTGCGCCTCGACGATCTCGTCGAAGGTCCGCTTCATGTCGAGCATCATGGCGTGCAGCTCACCGCCCGCCGCGTCGTCGACGCCCTTCACCCGGCGCGGGGTGTTGTCCAGTGAGTCGATGCCCATGGACTGGGCGAGCCGCCGGGCCGGGTCGATGGTGAGGACGACCACCTTGCGACCGCGCTCGGCCGCGCGCAGGCCGAGGGCCGCCGCGGTGGTCGTCTTTCCGACCCCGCCCGAGCCGCAGCACACCACGATGCGGGTCTCCGGGTCCGCCAGCAGCGGGTCGATGTCGAGCACCCGCGCGGGGGACAGCTGCCGTGCGCCCTCCTGGTGGCGGGCGCTCTCCTGGTAGCTACCGGCCGGGTCCGGACTCATGCGATCCCCTGCTTCCGCAGCTCGGTGGCCAGTTCGTACAGGCCCGCCAGGTCCATGCCCTCGGCGAGCAGCGGCAGTTCGTGCAGCGGAAGGTCCAGTCCGGTCAGGACGGCCCGCTGCTCCTCCTCCAGGGCGTACCGCTCGGCGTACTCCCCGGCCTGTGCCAGCAGCGGGTCCACCAGCCGCTCGGCGTGCCCGCCGCGCCGCGCCCCGCCGAGCCCGGCGGCGGACAGGGAGCGGGCGAGCGCCGTACGCGGTGTGTCCCGTACGAGGTCCAGCGCGGCGGCGTCCAGCACCGCGGGCCGGACCATGTTGACGACGACCCGCCCCACCGGGAGCCGCGCCGCCCGCAGCTCGGCGATGCCGTCCGCGGTCTCCTGGACCGGCATCTCCTCCAGCAGCGTCACCAGGTGCACGGCGGTCTCCCGCGACTTCAGCACCCGCATCACCGCCTGCGCCTGATTGTGTATCGGGCCGACCTTCGCGAGTCCGGCCACCTCGTCGTTGACGTTGAGGAAGCGGGTGATGCGGCCGGTCGGCGGGGCGTCCATGACGACGTAGTCGTACGCGAACCGCCCGCTCTTGTCCTTGCGCCGCACCGCCTCGCAGGCCTTGCCGGTCAGCAGGACGTCTCTGACCCCGGGCGCGATGGTGGTCGCGAAGTCGATCGCCCCGAGCTTCTTCAGCGCCCGTCCGGCGCTGCCCAGTTTGTAGAACATCTGGAGGTAGTCCAGAAGCGCCAGCTCGGGGTCGATGGCCAGGGCGTACACCTCCCCGCCCCCGGGAGCGACGGCGATCTTCCGCTCCTCATAAGGCAGCGCTTCGGTTTCGAAGAGCTGCGCGATGCCCTGGCGACCCTCGACCTCGACGAGAAGCGCGCGCTTCCCCTCGGTGGCCAGGGCCAGCGCGAGGGCCGCGGCCACCGTGGTCTTGCCGGTTCCGCCCTTGCCGCTGACGACCTGGAGCCTGCTCACGTATTCGAGCGTAACCAGTCCGCCCGCCGAGTACGCCGGAGGCTGTGGACAACGTCGTCCCGGCCGACCGCCGGAGGGGCGGTGGGCAACGGCTAGAGTCGGCCACATGACCAAGTGGGAATACGCAACCGTGCCGCTGCTCGTCCATGCCACGAAGCAGATTCTGGACACCTGGGGCGAGGACGGCTGGGAGCTCGTCCAGGTCGTGCCCGGGCCGAACAACCCCGAGCAGCTCGTGGCCTACCTGAAGCGGGAGAAGCAGGCGTGAGCGCCGTCGAGGCCAAGCTGGCCGAGCTCGGTCTGACGCTGCCCGAGGTCGTCCCGCCGCTGGCCGCCTACCAGCCGGCCGTGCAGTCCGGCCCCTACGTGTACACCTCCGGCCAGCTGCCCATGCTGGACGGCAAGCTTCCGGTCACCGGCAAGGTGGGCGCCGAGGTCACGCCGGACGAGGCCAAGGAGCTGGCGCGCACCTGCGCGCTGAACGCCCTGGCCGCCGTGAAGTCCGTCGCCGGTGACCTCGACCGCGTCGCGCGCGTCGTGAAGGTCGTCGGCTTCGTCGCGTCCGCGTCCGACTTCACCGGCCAGCCGGGCGTGATCAACGGCGCCAGTGAACTCCTCGGCGAGGTGCTGGGCGACAAGGGCGTCCACGCCCGCAGCGCGGTCGGCGTGGCGGTCCTGCCGCTGGACGCGCCGGTCGAGGTCGAGGTGCAGGTGGAGCTGACGCAGGCGTAACGCGCCACCCGCGCGTGACGCAGGCGCAACGGCCACCGCGCGGGTGCGGCGGCCGTTACGGCCACCGCGCGGGCGTGCGGCCCCGGGCGTGTCGCGCGGAGCATGCGGCTCCCGCGGCGCGCCCCCCGGTGCCCGGTGGGACCGAAGCGCGGGCGTGTGTTGCCGGCCCGGCGACAAGGCTCGCCTCCCCGGGTACGCCGCCGCAGGCGTCACGCGCCTCCCGCGCGTGACGCAGGCGTAACGGCCACCGCGCGGGTGCGGCGGCGAGGGCGTGCGGCTTCGCACATATCGGGCGGTCCGTGTGGCTCCTGCGGGGCGCCCCCGTGCCGTGCGGTTCCTGCGGCGTCCCTCCGCGCCGGGTGGGACCGGAAGCGCGGGCGTGTGTTGCCGGCCGGGCAACGAAGCTCGCCTCCCCGGATACGCCGCCGCAGGCGTCACGCGCCTCCCGTGCGTGATGCAGGCGTAGCGGCCACCGCGCGGGTGCGGCGGCGAGGGCGTGCGGCTCCGGGCGTGTCGGGCGGGGTGCGTGGCTCCTGCGGGGTGCCCCCGTGCCGTGCGGTTCCTGCGGCGCTTCTCCGCGCCGGGTGGGGCCGGAAGCGCGGGCGGGCGTTGCCGGGCCGGCAACAAGGCTCGCCTCCCCGGGCGCGCCGCCGCAGGATCGCCTCGGTGCCCCCGCGCGGAGCGGTGCCGGCACCGGACCGACCGCACGTGCCAGGAGGAGCCATGCCGCAGCCGCCCGCGACCGACCGACACCGTCCCGTCCACCGTCTGGTGCCCTCCCCGGCCGGGCGGATCCACCTGGTGGAGCAGGGCAGCGGGCCGCTGGTCCTGCTCGTGCACGGCTTCCCGGAGTCCTGGTACTCCTGGCGCCGCCAGTTGCCCGCGCTCGCCGCCGCCGGCCACCGCGCGGTCGCCGTCGACGTACGCGGCTACGGACGCTCCTCGCGGCCGGAGGCGGTCGAGGCGTACCGGATGCTCGACCTGGTGGCGGACCAGGTCGCCGTGGTGGAGGCCCTCGGGGAGCGGTCCGCGGTGATCGTCGGCCACGACTGGGGCGCGACCGTCGCCGCGCACTGCGCGCTGCTGCGGCCCGACGTGTTCCGCGCGGTGGGCCTGCTGAGCGTTCCGTACACCCCGCCCGGCGGCCCGAAGCCGAGCGAGGTGTTCGCCGGCATGAGCGATCCCGCCGGGCCGTTCGCCGGGCAGGAGTTCTACGTCTCGTACTTCCAGGAGCCCGGCCGCGCCGAGGCGGAGATCGAGCCGGACGTACGCGGCTGGCTCGCCGGTTTCTACGCCGCCCTGTCAGCCGACACCATGCCGGCGCCCGACGCCCCCGACCCGCACTTCGTCGCCCCCGGCGGCAGGCTCCGCGACCGTTTCCCGGCCCACGGGCGGTTGCCCTCCTGGCTGAGCGAGGAGGAGCTGGACGTATACGCGGGGGAGTTCGAGCGCACCGGCCTGACCGGCGCCCTCAACCGCTACCGCAACATGGACCGGGACTGGGCCGACCTGGCCGCTCACCGGGGCGCCCCGATCACCCAGCCGTCCCTCTTCCTGGGCGGCGGCCTCGACGCCTCCACCACCTGGCTGTCCGACGCGATCGAGGCGTACCCCGAGACGCTGCCCGGCCTGACCGCCTCGCACCTGATCGACGGCTGCGGGCACTGGCTCCAGCAGGAGCGCCCCGAGGAGACGAACCGGCTGCTCACCGAGTGGCTGGCCGCCCTCCCCGGCTGACCCGCGCCCGCCCCCGGCCGGCGCACGCCCCGCCCCCGGGGGCCACTCGAACATCCGCCCGTCACCGGATAGCCTCCGGCCATGGCGAACGGTCACGCGAACGAGCAGGCGAACGGCCAGTGGTACCCACCCGAGTGGCCGGACCGCATCCGCGCGCTGGCGGCCGGCACCCTCACGCCGGTCACCCCCAAGCGCGCGGCCACCGTCATGCTCCTGAAGGACACCG
Source organism: Streptomyces sp. AC602_WCS936 (assembly GCF_019049125.1). NCBI lineage: Bacteria > Bacillati > Actinomycetota > Actinomycetes > Kitasatosporales > Streptomycetaceae > Streptomyces > Streptomyces sp. AC602_WCS936. The sequence continues at coordinate 25,152 of NZ_JAGMUF010000035.1, forward strand.
GCACCGGCCCGGCTGTCCACATGCTGCGCCGCCGCACCTCCATGGCGTTCGCGGGGGGCGCGTACGCCTATCCGGGTGGCGGTGTCGACCCGCGCGACGACGACCGTGACATCGGCTGGGCGGGCCCCACGCGCGCGTGGTGGGCGGACCGGCTCGGTGTCGACGAGGCGGGCGCCCAGGCGATCGTCTGCGCGGCCGTGCGGGAGACCTTCGAGGAGGCCGGTGTGCTGCTGGCCGGCCCGAGGGGCGACACGGTGGTCGGCGACACGACGGGCGCCGACTGGGAGGCCGACCGGACCGCCCTGGTCGACCGTGAGCTGTCCTTCGCGGAGTTCCTGGACCGCCGGGGCCTCGTCCTGCGCTCCGACCTGCTGGGCGCCTGGGCGCGCTGGATCACCCCGGAGTTCGAGTCCCGCCGCTACGACACGTGGTTCTTCGTCGCCGCCCTGCCCGAGGGGCAGCGCACCCGCAACGCCTCCACGGAGGCCGACCGCACGGTGTGGATCACCCCGGCCGACGCCGCGGCCGGGTACGACAAGGGCGAACTGCTGATGATGCCGCCGACCGTCGCGACCCTGCGCGGTCTGGCGCAGTGCGGTACGGCGGCCGGGGCGCTCGCGTCGGCCCCGGGCCGTGACATGACGCCGGTACTGGCGCGGGCGCGGCTGGTCGGCGGGGAGATCGTGCTCTCCTGGCCGGGACACGACGAGTTCACCAAGCACGTGCCGGGCACAGCACCGGACAAGGCACCGGCGACACCTTCCGAACCGACCCCGGGAGCCCCCGCATGACGAACGCGGCAGCACTGCCCGGCCAGCCGAGGGGCGGCGTCCTCTCGGGGCCCGCCACCGCCCGCGCGGTGAACGTCCTCGCGCCCAACGCCTCCGCGATGACCCTGGACGGCACGAACACCTGGATCCTCGCCGAGCCCGACTCCGACCTGGCCGTCGTCGTCGACCCGGGCCCACTGGACGACACCCACCTGCGGCACGTCGTCGACACGGCCGAGCGGGCGGGCAGGCGCGTCGCCCTCACCCTGCTGACGCACGGTCACCCGGACCACGCGGAGGGCGCCGCGCGCTTCGCCGGGCTGACGGGGACGAACGTACGGGCGCTGGACCCGGCGCTGCGGCTGGGCGACGAGGGGCTGGCCGCCGGGGACGTGATCGAGGTCGGCGGCCTGGAGCTGAGGGTCGTACCCACCCCCGGGCACACGGCGGACTCCCTGTGCTTCCATCTCCCGGCCGACCGGGCGGTCCTGACGGGCGACACCGTCCTGGGGCGCGGTACGACCGTGGTGGCCCACCCTGACGGGCGGCTCGGCGACTACCTGGACTCCCTGCGCCGCCTCAGGTCGCTCACGGCAGACGACGGGGCGCACACGGTGCTCCCGGGGCACGGGCCGGTCCTGGACGACGCCCAGGGCGCCGTCGAGTACTACCTCGCCCATCGCGCCCACCGCCTCGCCCAGGTCGAGACGGCGGTGGAGGACGGTTACCGGACTCCGGCGGAGGTCGTCGCCCGCGTCTACGCGGACGTCGACCGTTCACTGTGGCCGGCGGCGGAGCTGTCGGTGCGGGCGCAGCTGGAGTACCTGGGCGAGCACGGGATCGTCCAGCTGCCCGAGTAGGTCCCCGGGCAGCTGCCAGCTGCCCAGCAGGCCCCCGGGCGCGTCAGCGGGAGCGCTTGGCCAGCCGCTCCACGTCCAGCAGGATCACCGCGCGGGCCTCCAGGCGGAGCCAGCCGCGCTGGGCGAAGTCCGCCAGCGCCTTGTTGACCGTCTCGCGGGACGCGCCGACCAGCTGGGCCAGCTCCTCCTGCGTCAGGTCGTGCACCACGTGGATGCCCTCCTCGGACTGCACGCCGAAGCGGCGGGACAGGTCCAGCAGGGCGCGGGCGACACGGCCGGGGACGTCCGAGAAGACCAGGTCCGACATCGCGTCGTTGGTCTTGCGCAGGCGGCGCGCGACGGCGCGCAGCAGGGCGGTGGCCACCTCCGGACGCACGCTCAGCCAGGGCTGGAGGTCGGGGTGGCCGAGGGCGAGCAGCTTCACCTCGGTCAGCGCGGTGGCGGTCGCCGTGCGCGGGCCCGGGTCGAAGAGCGACAGCTCGCCGATCAGCTCGCTGGGACCGACCACGGCCAGCATGTTCTCGCGGCCGTCGGGGGACGTGCGGTGGAGCTTCACCTTGCCTTCCGTGACCACGTAGAGGCGGTCTCCGGGGTCCCCCTCGTGGAACAGTGAGTCGCCGCGGGCGAGGGTCACCTCACTCATGGAGGCGCGGAGCTCCGCGGATTGCTCGTCGTCGAGCGCCGCGAAGAGCGGGTTGCGCCGCAGAACGTCGTCCACGAGTTCTCTCCTTGTCGACCGGCTCAGAGGATCTTGTTCCCCCGGTGTACCAGGGGTCCGTGGTGCCCATTTTGCCGGACAGTCCAAACAGTGTGATCTGTCACAAGGATGCCGCACTGGTGTCCCGGGGTACGCGGCAGGGGTCCAATTGGGCGCCGATCTTCGAGGTCCGGGGCGGATGTCGGTGGCGGGCCGTAGGCTGGCCGGGTGTCCAAATCGCCGGTGAGAGCACAGGCAGAGGGGGCTGCACGGGTGGGTGTACGTCGCGATTCCGCTGTGGGCGAACAGGGCCCCGATGGCGGTAGGGAAACGGCGAAAGCGACAAAAAAGGCGGCACCTGCCAAGAGGGTGACCGCGGAGAAGGGTGCCGTGAAGAAGTCCGCCGAGAAGAGCGTCAAGAAGCAGGCGGCCGTCAAGAAGCAGGCGCCCGCCAAGAAGCCCCCCGTCGCCCCAAAGAAGGCCACCGCCGCCGTCAAGGGCGTCGCACCGGCGAAGACCGTCGCCGCGAAGCCGGCGCGCGAGGAGTCCCGCACCGCGCTGGTCCGCCGCGCCCGCCGCATCAACCGCGAGCTCGCCGAGGTCTACCCGTACGCCCACCCGGAGCTGGACTTCGAGAACCCCTTCCAGCTGGTCGTGGCCACCGTGCTGTCCGCCCAGACCACCGACCTGCGCGTCAACCAGACGACACCCGCGCTCTTCGCGAAGTACCCGACCCCCGAGGACCTGGCCGCCGCCAACCCCGAGGAGGTCGAGGAGATCCTCCGCCCCACCGGCTTCTTCCGGGCCAAGACCAAGTCGGTCATAGGGCTGTCCAAGGCGTTGGCGGAGGACTTCGGCGGCGAGGTCCCCGGCCGCCTCGAAGACCTCGTCAAACTGCCCGGAGTGGGCCGCAAGACCGCCTTCGTCGTGCTGGGCAACGCCTTCGGCCGCCCCGGCGTCACCGTGGACACCCACTTCCAGCGCCTGGTGCGCCGCTGGCAGTGGACCGCCGAGACCGACCCGGACAAGATCGAGGCCGCCGTCGGCGCGCTCTTCCCGAAGAGCGACTGGACCGACCTCTCCCACCACGTCATCTGGCACGGCCGCCGGATCTGCCACGCCCGCAAGCCCGCCTGCGGCGCCTGCCCGATCGCCCCGCTCTGCCCGGCGTACGGCGAGGGCGAGACGGACCCCGAGAAGGCGAAGAAGCTCCTGAAGTACGAGAAGGGCGGCCTCCCCGGCCAGCGGCTGAACCCGCCGCAGGCGTACCTGGACGCGGGCGGGAAGCCGGCGCCGCCGCTGGGGGCCGGGTGACGGAACGATCTCGGGGGCGTCGGGCGTTGGAATCGGCAGGACGGGGGTGGAGATGACTCGGGCGAGTGACACGCAGGGCGGCACACGCGGCGCCATGCTCAGCACGGAGGGCCTGCCCGGCTGGCTGGACCCGGTGGTGCGGGCCGTCGCGACGGTGCGGCCCACCCAGCTGAGCCGCTTCCTGCCCCCCGAGGACGGCGCCGGACGCCAGTCCGCCGTGCTGATCCTGTTCGGCGAGGGTGAGGGCGGCCGGGGCCCGGAGCTGCTGCTGATGGAGCGGGCCGGCACGCTGCGCTCGCACGCCGGGCAGCCGGCCTTCCCGGGTGGTGCCCTCGATGCCGAGGACGGCGACCCGCTGGGCGAGGGGCCGCTGCGGGCCGCGCTGCGCGAGGCCGAGGAGGAGACCGGCCTCGACCCGTCCGGCGTGCAGCTCTTCGGCGTCCTGCCGAGGCTCTACATCCCGGTCAGCGAGTTCGTCGTCACCCCGGTCCTCGCCTGGTGGCGCGAGCCCACCCCCGTCGGCGTGGTCGATCCGAACGAGACCGCGCGGGTCTTCACCGTCCCCGTGGCCGATCTCACGGACCCCGCCAACCGGGTCACCACCCTCCACCCCAGCGGCCACAAGGGCCCCGCGTTCCTGGTCGAATCGGCGCTCGTCTGGGGGTTCACGGCCGGCATCATCGACCGGTTGCTGCACTTCGCGGGCTGGGAGCGGCCCTGGGACAGGGAGAAGCAGGTCCCGTTGGACTGGCGGTCATGACAGGGTGACCGGTGTGAGCGTAGGACGACGAGGCGGGGCCTGAATCGGTGAACGTGCTGGACATCCTCTTGCTGCTGGCCGCCGTCTGGTTCGCGATCGTCGGCTTCCGCCAGGGTTTCGTCGTCGGCATCCTGTCCGTGATCGGCTTCCTCGGCGGCGGCCTCGTCGCCGTCTATCTGCTGCCGGTGATCTGGGACGCGCTGACGGACAACGCGGAGGTGAGCACGACCGCCGCCGTCGTCGCGGTCGTCGTCGTCATCGTCTGCGCCTCCGTCGGCCAGGCCCTGACCACGCACCTCGGCAACAAGCTGCGGCGCTACATCACCTGGTCCCCGGCCCGCGCCCTGGACGCCACCGGCGGCGCGCTGGTCAACGTGGTGGCGATGCTGCTGGTCGCCTGGCTGATCGGTGCCGCCCTCGCCCAGACGACCATGCCGACGATAGGCAAGGAGGTCCGGCAGTCCCACGTGCTGTCGGGCGTGCAGGAGGTGCTGCCGGACCAGGCCGACACCTGGTTCAACAGCTTCAGCTCCGTCCTCGCGCGCAACGGTTTCCCACAGGTCTTCAGCCCGTTCGCCAACGAGCCGATCACCGAGGTCCAGCCGCCCGATCCCGCGCTGGCGAACAGCCCGGTCGCCGTCCGCGCCAAGCGTTCCATCGTGAAGGTCATGGGCACCGCCCCCGACTGCGGCAAGGTCCTGGAGGGCACCGGCTTCGTCTTCGCCGAGCGCCGCGTCATGACCAACGCCCACGTGGTGGGCGGCGTCGACGAGCCCACGGTGCAGATAGGCGGCGAGGGCAGGAAGTACGACGCGACGGTCGTCCTCTACGACTGGCGGCGCGACATCGCCGTACTGGACGTGCCGGAACTGGACGCGCCCGCGCTGCGGTTCAGCGAGGAGGACGCGGTCCGCGACGACGGCGCGATCGTGGCCGGCTTCCCGGAGAACGGGGCGTACGACGTCCGCGCCGCGCGCGTGCGCGGGCGCATCACGGCCAACGGCCCGGACATCTACCACCGCGACACCGTCGGCCGCGACGTGTACTCGCTGTACGCGACCGTCCGTCAGGGCAACTCCGGCGGCCCGCTGCTGACGCCCGAGGGGGAGGTCTACGGCGTGGTCTTCGCCAAGTCCCTGGACGACGCCCAGACCGGCTACGCGCTCACCGCGGACGAGATCCGCGAGGACATCGTCGAGGGCCGCACCGCCAACCAGCAGGTGGACAGCGACAGCTGCGCGCTCTAGACGTCGGCTTCCGGTTCGGAGCCCGAGGAGGTCGCGGCCGGAGCGCGGGCGTCAGCTGACGCCGCGTGGATGGCGCAGGCGTACGGAGACCCAGCGGGCCCGGCGGCGCAGGATGCGCGGAATGCCCACCCGGAGGTCCGCCGCCGCAAGTTGCGGGGTGCCGCCTCGTCGGTGGGTGCTGCTCACGCCGCTCGTGGAGCGGCCGTCGCGTGCTACGTCACTGTAGTCGTGCGTCCAGCCCATACCTCGACGTGTGCCCCCGCCCGAAGGTCGATAACCGTTCCGGGGGCGTCCAATTGGCCTATGCGCCGGGCAAGTGGCCGTTCATCAGGACAAGCGTTCCGGTTCGGGTACCGGGAGCGTCCGTACGGTCACCGATCGGGTTCGGGGTCCTTCAGCCAATTGATCAGTTCGGTGGAAAAAGCGACCGGGTCCTCTTCGTGCGGGAAGTGCCCGAGTCCGTCGAACAGCCGCCAGCGGTAGGGCGCTTCGACGTACTGCCCGGAACCGGCCGCGCTCCGGGTCCGCATCACCGGGTCCAGCGAGCCGTGCAGGTGCAGCGTCGGCACCCGCACCGGCCGCTTCATGCGGCGGTAGAACTGGATGCCGTCCGGACGGGCGAGCGAGCGCACCAGCCAGCGGTACGGCTCGACGGAGCAGTGGGCCGTGGAGGGGATGCACATGGCACGGCGGTAGGCCGCCACCGCCTCCTCGTCCAGCGGCCGGGGGCCCGACCAGTCGTCGATCAGGCGCCCGACCAGCGCGCCGTCGTCCGCCGTCAGTTGGCGCTCCGGGACCCAGGGGCGCTGGAACCCCCAGATGTAGGAGCCCGCGCGGGTCTGGCGGACGTCCCCGAGCATGGCCGAGCGCCAGCGCCGAGGGTGCGGCATCGAGGAGACCGCGAGCCGTCGTACGAGCTTGGGCCGCATCGCGGCGGCCGTCCAGGCCAGGTAGCCGCCCAGGTCGTGGCCGACCAGCGCGGCGTCCGGCTCGCCGAGGGAGCGGATCACGCCGGTGATGTCGAGGGCGAGACCGGCGGGGTCGTAGCCGCGCGGGGTGCGGTCGCTGCCGCCGACGCCGCGCAGGTCCATGGCGACGGCGCGGAAACCGGCGTCCGCGAGCGCCGTCAGCTGGTGCCGCCAGGTCCACCAGAACTGCGGGAAGCCGTGCAGCAGCAGCACCAGCGGCCCGTCCCCCGCCTCCGCGATGTGGAAGCGGGCGCCGTTGGCGGCGACGTCCCGGTGGGTGACCTCGTGCCCGCCGGGGATGTCGAGGCGTACGACCGAGGCGGGGTTCTGCGCCGACGGGGATGGCTCCATCGGGCTGGCGGCGTCCGTCATGAGGACGAGCGTGCCACAGCCTCGATGGCTTCGGGGGACCGGTCCGCGGGCAGCTCGGGACGCGGGTGCGGCTTGGCGTTCTGCAGCACGCCCGCCGACTGCTTCACCGAGGCGGCGACCTTCTGCGGGCCCTTGCCCTTCTTGGCCTTCTTCGCGAAGACGACGCCGATCAGCGCGAGCAGGCCGGCGACGAGGACGTTCGCCGCGAAGGACAGCAGGAAGCAGACCGCCATGTTCCAGCCGCTCCAGGTCCGGATGCCGTAGGCCAGCGCGAAGCTGAGCATCGGCAGCGAGAACACCAGCAGCAGGCCCGCGAGCGAGAACGCGCCGCCGCTCGTCGCCCCGCGCTTGACGTCCTGCCGCAGCTGGGCCTTGGCCAGTGCGATCTCGTCGTGCACGAGCGCCGACAATTCGGTGGTCGCCGAGGCGAACAGCTGGCCGATGCTGCGTTCGGTGCCGACCGGGCTGCCGTCGGGTGCGCTCATCGCGTCTCTCCCTCTTCCGCTGGCTGATCTGCGTACGGTTCCGTGGCCGTCGGACGCCGCCTGACTACCGCGGGCCCGACCGCGTACGGTCCGTCTTTTGTACCGTCTCGTCAGATCATGCCGGACCGTCGCCCTCATCGCCTGCCCCGCCCGGCACTTCGGCAAGCCGCGCCGCCTCCATCTCCTCGGCGATCCGGCGGTGCTCGGCGGCCTTCTTCTCGTAGACCGCGGCCACCCGCAGGTGGTACGCGGGGTCGTCCTCCTCGTAGATGTCCGGTACGCCGCTGAGGTCCTCGTCGCGCTCCTCGGCCTCGGTCAGCTTGCGGTACTTGGCGTTCCGTATCTTCAGCAACACGGTGGCCAGCAGCGCCGCGACGACCGAGCCGGTCAGGACGGCGGCCTTGACCTCGTCGGTCAGCGCCGCGTCGCCCTCGAAGGCCAGCTCGCCGATCAGCAGCGACACGGTGAAGCCGATGCCGGCCAGCGTGGCCACCGCGAACACGTCGGCCCACTCGAGGTCGTCGCTGAGCGAGGCCCGGGTGAAGCGCGCCGTCAGCCAGGTGCCGCCGAAGATGCCCAGCGTCTTGCCGACGACGAGCCCGAGGACCACGCCCAGGGTCTCCGGCTTGGTGAACACGTCGGCCAGCGCCCCGCCCGAGATCGACACGCCCGCGCTGAACAGCGCGAACAGCGGCACGGCCAGACCCGCCGACAGGGGGCGGACCAGGTGCTCGATGTGCTCGCCGGGGGAGTGCCGCTCGCCCTCGCGGGTGTGGCAGCGCAGCATCAGGCCCATCGCGACGCCGGCGATGGTGGCGTGGACGCCGCTGTTGTACATCAGCCCCCAGACGACGAGGCCGAGCGGGACGTACACGTACCAGCCGCGCACCCCCTTGCGCAGCAGCAGCCAGAAGACGGCGAGGCCGACGACGGCGCCGCCGAGCGCGGCGAAGTTCAGGCTGTCGGTGAAGAAGACCGCGATGATCAGGATCGCGAAGAGGTCGTCGACGACGGCGAGGGTCAGCAGGAAGGCGCGCAGGGAGCTCGGCAGGGAGGTGCCGATGACAGCGAGCACGGCGAGCGCGAAGGCGATGTCGGTGGCGGTGGGCACGGCCCATCCGGCCAGAGAGCCGCCCCCGGCGGCGTTGGTGACCGTGTAGACGAGCGCCGGTACTGCCATGCCGCACAGCGCCGCGACCACGGGGAGCGCGGCGGCCTTCGGGTCCTTCAGGTCTCCTGCGACCAGCTCGCGCTTGAGCTCGATACCGGCGACGAAGAAGAAGATCGCGAGCAGTCCGTCGGCGGCCCAGTGCGCGACCGACAGGTCCAGGCCGAGGGACCCGATCCCGAAGTGGAAGTCGCTGACGCTCTCGTAGCTGTCGCTGAGCGCCGGTATGTTCGCCCACACCAGTGCGGCGATCGCGGCGACGAGCAGCAGCACGCCGCCGACGGTCTCGGTGCGCAGCGCTTCGGCGACGTAGTTCCGCTCGGGGAGGGACAGCCGTCCGAAGGCTTTGCGGGGTGTGCGGGGCGCGGTCACGGGGAGGTCCTCCGGTCGATGGGCAGCACGGACACGCTTGCCGACCAGACTTCCCGGCACACCATGAGGATCTTGTTGAGCTTCTTACGCGTTCCTTAGCCTACCTAAACTGCCGTGGTGCTGCCGGGTGACCTTCGTGACGGTACGCAACCGGACGAAGCGCATGAAAAGGGCACCCGGCTGGTCTTGCGCCGGGTGCCCTTCACGTGGGTGTCTCAGTCCTCGCTGGGCGCCGCGGGGAGCTTCGACTGGATGAGGTCCATCACGGTGGAGTCCGCCAGCGTCGTGACGTCACCGACCTGACGGTTCTCCGCCACGTCGCGCAGCAGGCGGCGCATGATCTTGCCGGAGCGGGTCTTGGGCAGCTCGCCCACCGGCAGGATGCGCTTGGGCTTGGCGATCGGGCCGAGCGTGGCGCCTACGTGGTTGCGCAGCTCCGTGACCAGGTCCTCGGACTCCGCCGCCGCGCCGCGCAGGATCACGAAGGCCACGATGGCCTGCCCGGTCGTCTCGTCGGCCGCGCCGACCACGGCCGCCTCGGCGACGGACGGGTGGGAGACGAGGGCCGACTCGACCTCGGTGGTGGAGATGTTGTGGCCGGAGACCAGCATCACGTCGTCGACGCGGCCGAGCAGCCAGATGTCGCCGTCGTCGTCCTTCTTGGCGCCGTCGCCCGCGAAGTACTTGCCCTCGAAGCGCGACCAGTACGTGTCGATGAACCGCTGGTCGTCGCCCCAGATGGTGCGCAGCATCGACGGCCACGGCTCGGTGAGGACCAGGTAGCCGCCCCCGCCGTTCGGCACCTCGTTCGCCTCGTCGTCGACGACGGTGGCCGAGATGCCGGGCAGCGCGCGCTGGGCGGAGCCCGGCTTGGCGTGGGTGACGCCCGGCAGCGGCGTGATCATCATGGCGCCGGTCTCGGTCTGCCACCAGGTGTCGACGACCGGTGTGGCGTCCGCACCGATGTTCTTGCGGTACCAGATCCACGCCTCGGGGTTGATCGGCTCGCCGACCGAGCCGAGGACCCGCAGCGAGGACAGGTCGAACTTCGCGGGGATGTCGTCGCCCCACTTCATGAACGTCCGGATCGCGGTGGGGGCGGTGTAGAGGATCGAGACCTTGTACTTCTGCACGATCTCCCAGAAGCGGCCCTGGTGCGGGGTGTCCGGGGTGCCCTCGTACATGACCTGCGTCGCGCCGTTGGCGAGTGGGCCGTAGACGATGTACGAGTGGCCGGTGACCCAGCCGACGTCGGCGGTGCACCAGTAGACGTCGGTCTCCGGCTTGAGGTCGAAGACGGCCCAGTGCGTGTACGCCGTCTGCGTGAGGTAGCCGCCGGAGGTGTGCAGGATGCCCTTCGGCTTACCCGTCGTACCGGACGTGTACAGGATGAACAGCGGGTGCTCGGCGTCGAACGCCTCCGGCGTGTGCTCGGCGGACTGCCGCTCGACGGTCTCGTGCCACCACTTGTCGCGGGAGTCGTCCCACGCCACGTCCTGGCCGGTGCGGCGCACGACGAGGACGTGCTCCACGGTGCCGGCGCGCTCCACGGCCTCGTCGACGGCGGGCTTGAGGGCGGAGGGCTTGCCGCGCCGGTAGCCGCCGTCGGAGGTGATGACGACCTTGGCGTCGGCGTCCTGGATACGGGTCGCGAGCGCGTCCGAGGAGAAGCCGCCGAAGACCACCGAGTGGGCGGCGCCGATCCGGGCGCAGGCCAGCATCGCGATCGCCGTCTCCGGGATCATCGGCATGTAGACGGCGACCCGGTCGCCCTTCTGCACGCCGAGTTCCAGCAGGGCGTTGGCGGCCTTGGAGACCTCGTCCTTGAGCTGGGCGTAGGTGATGGCGCGGCTGTCGCCGGGCTCGCCCTCGAAGTGGATGGCGACACGGTCGCCGTTGCCGGCCTCGACGTGGCGGTCGACGCAGTTGTGGGCGACGTTGAGCTTGCCGTCCTTGAACCACTTGGCGAACGGCGGGTTCGACCAGTCGAGGGTCTCGGTCGGCTCCTCGGCCCAGCTCAGCCGGCGGGCCTGCTCGGCCCAGAAGCCGAGCCGGTCGGCCTTGGCCTGTTCGTACGCCTCCGCCGTGACGTTGGCGTTCGCGGCCAGGTCGGCGGGGGGCGCGAACCTGCGCTCTTCCTTGAGCAGGTTGGCCAAGGATTCGTTGCTCACGACATCTCCCATTCTCAGGGTTGTCCGTTGTGTCCCAGGCCACAGCTCATCAGACCCGGGGGGCCGATGACAAGGGTCGACGGGCAACTGGTTTAGACCTGTGTGGCGGTCCGCTGTCCTCGTGGCCAGTGGTCATCAGTACCCACGGACGCCGACGGCGCGGGGTTCAGCGTCTGTTACGACGCTCACACTCCCCGCGCCTCGGCCCCTGTGCCGCTCAGGCGGTCAGGTCGGTCTCCAGGACCAGCTCGAACACGCCGTCCCCGGCGTCGCCCGGGTCCGGGGAGAGCAGGTACGCCTGGGCCTCGCCCACGTGGAAGTACATGCCGTGCAGCTCCAGGTCCCCGGCTCTCAGGGCCCGGGCCACCGCGTCGTGGGCCCGCAGGTGCTCCAGCTGCTGGACCACGTTGGCCAGGCACAGCCGCTCGGCCGCGTCGGCGGGCGGGCGTCCGGCCAGCAGGGGCCGGGTCTCGGTGCCCTCCGGCGGGCCTCCCGGCTCTCCGGGGAGCCGCTCCAGACTCGGCAGCCCGTGCCGCAGCCACCGCTTGAGCGGCGTCTGCGCCCCGCCGGTGTCGGTGCTGAGCAGCGCCTGCATGGCCCCGCACCCGGAGTGCCCGCACACGGTGATGGACCGCACCTTCAGCACGTCCACCGCGTACTCGATCGCGGCGGCCACCGAGTCGTCGCCGCTCTCCTCGCCGGGCAGCGGGACGAGATTGCCCACATTGCGCACGACGAAGAGGTCACCGGGACCGCTGGAGGTGATCATCGAGGTGACCACCCGCGAGTCGGCGCAGGTCAGGAAGAGCTGGGAGGGCTGCTGTCCCTCACGGGCCAGCCGGGCCAGCTCGCCGCGCACCAAGGGCGCGGTGTTGCGCTGGAACGCGCTGATGCCACGCGCCAGCTCCCGTCCGCTGAGCCCGCCGGGGGTGCCCGCGACGACCGGACCGGTGTGTTCGCCCGGTGCGACGGTCCCGTTGGGTCCGTGCCCGTCCGTCCCGCGCTGTGCGTTCTCGCTGTTCCGTGCGCTCTGTGCGCTCTCCTTGCTCTGTCCGCGCGATTCGCCGGTAGCGGGCGCGGTGTCGGCGTCCGTGCCGGTCCGGTCGCGCCGGTCGGTGCCGGGCGGGGGCGTCGGCTGTGGTGGCTCGCACTGGTGGTTGCGCCAGGGGGTCCAGGGGCGGCAGCGGCAACCGTCCGTGTCGGCCGGTTCGGAGATGCGGGTGCCCGGGCGGCGGCCGGTGATGTCGACGCGGCCTCCCTGCGCGGTGTGCGTCTTCTGCCAGTCCTGCAAGGTCTCGTACGCCGCGTGGTCCATGAACGACCCGTCCAGCTCCACGACGGTGTCCGAGCCCTGGGGCACCTGGTGCAGGACCCGGCTGAGCCGCGGCACCGCGAGGAACGTCAACTGGCCCCGCACGTGCACGTGGTGGACCCCTGCCGTCTCGTCGTGCCTGATCCGGGTGCGGGTCAGGCGGTGCAGGGCGACGCCGACGGCCACGGCGATGCCCAGCGCGACGCCCTCCAGGACGCCGAAGAACACCACGCCGCCGGTGGTGACGGCGTAGACCAGCACCTCGCGGTGGCGGGTCACCGTGCGGATGTGGTTCAGCGACACCATCTTCAGGCCGACGGCCATGACCAGGGCGGCGAGCGAGGCGAGCGGGATGAGCTCCAGGGCCGGGACCAGCAGCAGCGTGGCGATCAGTACGAGAAGGCCGTGCAGCATCGTGGAGTTCCGGCTGACGGCGCCGGCGGACACGTTCGCGGTGCTGCGTACGGCCACACCGGCGATGGGCAGTCCGCCGAGCGAGCCGGAGAGGATGTTGCCGGCGCCCTGGCCGAGCAGCTCGCGGTCGAGGTTGGAGCGCTTGACCCGGCCGGTCAGGCCCGGCCGGGCGGCGACCAGCTTGTCCACGGCGACCGCGCCGAGCAGCGACTGCACACTGCACACCAGCGTGGTCGTGAGCACGGCGGCGAGAAGGCCGAGCACCGGTCCGTCGGGCAGCGTCGCCAGGGCGTGGCTGCTCCAGGAGGGCAGGTCCACCTTGGGCAGGCGGAGCCCGGCCAGCGCCGCGACCGCGGTGGCGCCGGCGACGGCGATGAGGGCGGCGGGGAGCTTGCCCAGCAGCCGGCCGGCCCGGCCGGGGACGCGCGGCCAGAGCAGCAGCAGGGTCAGCGTCAGTACGCTCGCCGCCAGGTCGGCGGGGCGCAGGTTCGCCAACTGGGCGGGCAGCGCGAGCAGGTTGTCCGGCACGGAGCTCTGCGGGGTACCGCCGAGGACGATGTGCAGCTGGGCGACGGCGATGGTGACGCCGATGCCGGCGAGCATGCCGTGCACGATGGCGGGGCTCACGGCGAGCGCGGAGCGTGCCACGCGCAGGCAGCCGAGGCCGAGTTGGGCGATACCGGCGAGCACGGTGATGGCGCAGGTCGTGCGCCATCCGTACTGCTGGATGAGGTCGGCGGTGACCACGGTGAGCCCGGCGGCGGGTCCGCTGACCTGGAGGGGGCAGCCGCCGAGCCGTCCGACGACGATCCCGCCCACCGCGGCGGCGACGAGGCCGGCCTGGAGGGGGGCGCCGGTGGCGAGGGCGATGCCCAGGGAGAGGGGCAGGGCGATCAGGAAGACCGCGATCGAGGCCGACACGTCGGCGCCCGCGACGCGGAAGCGCCGGGGGCCGCCGGACGGCGGACTGTGGGGTGGGTGGATGTGTTCGGTCCGGGCCGAATCGGCGCGGGCGGGGACGCAGGACGACATGTTTCCCGTCTCCTACAGCGGCGGGATGCCGAGCGCCCGGCGGACGCTCGGTGCGTACGTGATGAGCGCTTGCGTACGTGATGAGCGCTGGTGAACGCGCTGGCGATTGCGCTCAGTAAATAGATCGTAATTCAGAGTAAAGACGAGGCATAGACTTTTCGCGCAAATGGAGTAATGCGCCGCTCAAGTGAGTGAATCAATGCATTTCATCGGCTTGTCGTACTAATTCCCTCTCGCATACGTGCCACCTTGACGGCGCTGATGCCACGTCCCCGGCTCAGCACCCGATTCACCCGACATCGCCGTCGTCGGCGTTGGCCCGAGAGAAGGAAGAAGGTGGGCGGAACATGGCCGCCACCCACAGGATCGCCGCGCGCACCGTGGTCGCCGCCGCGGTCTGCGCCGCGTCGCTCGCCGGTTGCGCGATCGGCAGCGGCACCGGTTCCGGTGAAGGGACGCAGGGTCCGGAGAAGGAGAAGGGGAAAGCGGCGCCGGCGCCCAAGAACGCGGTCCGCCTGATCGGCGACGGTTCCACCGCGTACACCGGGGCCCAGCCGCACCTGCCCCGGCCCGAGCGGCTCAAGCCCGGCCAGAAGCCGCCGCAGTTCGTGGTGTTCTCCTGGGACGGCGCGGGCGAGGACAGCCAGAAGCTGTTCTCCCACTTCCGTGAAGTGGCCAAGGAGAACGACGCGACGATGACGTACTTCCTGAGCGGCGTGTACATGCTGCCGAAGGAGAAGCGGGACCTGTACCGGCCGCCGCAGCATTCCCCGGGCCGCTCGGACATCGGCTTCAACGACGAGCAGGGCATCGCCGACACCGTCAAGCAACTGCGGCTGGCGTGGCTGGAGGGCAACGAGATCGGCACCCACTTCAACGGACACTTCTGCGGCCCCGGCGGCGGGGTCGGCGAGTGGTCCGTCGAGGAGTGGAAGGACGAGATCAGGCAGGCCAAGCAGTTCGTGAAGACCTGGAAGACCAACACCGGGATGAAGAACGCGGCGCCGCTGCCCTTCGACTACGACAAGGAACTGATCGGCGCCCGCACTCCCTGCCTGGAGGGCCAGGAGAACTTCGTGAAGGCCGCCAGTGACATGGGCTTCCGCTACGACAGCAGCGGCGTGAACAACCAGGTCTGGCCGGAGAAGAAGCAGGGCCTGTGGGACCTGTCGATGCAGCTCGTGCCCTTCCCCGGGCACACCTTCGAGCAGCTCACCATGGACTACAACTTCATGGTCAACCAGTCGGGCACCACCACCCAGGGCGATCCGGCCAAGCACGAGCTCTGGGGCGACCAGATGCGCGACGGCCTGCTCCAGGGCTTCCAGCGGGCCTACGACGGCAACCGCGCCCCGCTGATCATCGGCAACCACTTCGAGTCCTGGAACGGCGGCACCTACATGCGCGCCGTCGAGGAGGTCATCGAGACGGTGTGCACCAAGGACGAGGTGCGCTGCGTCTCCTTCCGGCAGCTCGCGGACTGGCTGGACGCCCAGGACCCGAAGGTGCTCAAGAAGCTGCGCACCCTGGGCGTCGGCGAGGCTCCGGAGAAGGGCTGGGCGTCCTTCCTGTCGGCCCAGCCCGCGCCGGCTCCGAAGGGTGTGCCCGGAGCCCCGGCCGCCAAGCGGTAACCGTCGGGCGGGGCGGGCGTACGCCGGCTCAAGCGCCGGCACCGTCGGGTGCCGGTGTCACGCCGGGGCGGCGACCGTCTCGCCGAGCACGAAGCCGGGGTCGACCTGCGCCGCCAGGTCGGCCCCGGTGCGCTCGTTGCCCCAGCTGCGGGCGTTCTTCAGGTGGAAGTGGACCATCTGGCGCGTGTAGCGCTCCCAGTCCCGCGACTTGTACGTCGCGTCGGCGGCCGTGCGCAGTGTGCGCAGCGCGCGGTGGTTGGCCTCCTCCAGGAGCTCGAAGCGGGGCGGCCGGCCCTTCTCCATGGCACGCACCCAGTCCGAGTGGCCGACGGTCGTCAACAGGTCGTCCCCGGCCTCTTCGCGGAGGAAGTCGAGGTCGTCCGGCCCCTGCACCTTGTTGCCGACGACCTTCAGGGTGACGCCGAAGTCGCGGGCGTACTCCTTGTACTGGCGGTAGACGGAGACTCCCTTCCGGGTCGGCTCGGCGACGAGGAACGTGATGTCGAAGCGGGTGAACATGCCGGAGGCGAAAGAGTCCGAGCCCGCGGTCATGTCGACCACGACGTACTCGTCACGGCCGTCGACCAGGTGGTTCAGGCACAGCTCCACCGCTCCCGTCTTGGAGTGGTAGCAGGCGACTCCGAGGTCGGCCTCCGTGAAAGGCCCGGTGACCATCAAACGGACGGCCCCGGCGTCGAGTTCCACCGGCCGGGCGCAGGCGTCGTAGACCGGGTTGTCCTCGCACACCCGCAGCAGGCGCGAGCCCTCGCCGGGCGGTGTGGTCTTGATCATCGTCCCCGCGGAGGCGATCCGCGGGTTGGTGCCGCGCAGATGGTCCTTGATCAGCGGCAGGTGCTCGCCCATCGCGGGCAGCCCTGCGGCCTCCGTCTCGTCGAGGCCCAGCGCGGCCCCCAGGTGCTGGTTGATGTCGGCGTCGACGGCGACGACGGGTGCACCGGTGACGGCGAGATGGCGGATGAACAGGGAGGACAGGGTGGTCTTGCCGCTGCCGCCCTTCCCGACGAAAGCAATTTTCATGTTCACCAAGAGTAGTGTCGCTCTGGCTGTGCGTGACGCGGAGGTCTGGGTGTACGTGAAGAAGACCACTCATTCGTGGGGTGGGGCCGGGGGGTGCGTAATGTCGTACTCATGAGTACGACAGGCGCGACCGCCGACCCGCTCGCGGCCCTGGGTGAACTGCCCGGCGTGGCCGAGTCCGTGGAGTCCATCCGCAAGGCCGTGGACCGGGTCTACGGCCACCGGATCATGCGGCGCCGCAGCAACGAGATCACCTCGGAGGCGGCACTGCGCGGCGCCCGGGGCTCGGCGGCGCTGTCCGGGGCGGACTGGGCCCTTGAGGAGGTGCGCCGGCGCACCGACTTCAGCGTCGACGACGAGGCGCGTGCCGTGGGCGCGGCCCTGCGGCTGACCGCCGAGGCGGGGCAGCTGCTGTCCATCTGGCGCCAGTCGCCGCTGCGGGTACTGGCCCGGCTGCACCTGGTGGCGGCGGCAGACAAGGCCGACCAGGTGGGACGGCCCCGCCAGGAGGGCGAGCCGGTGGACGAACCCCTCGTCGAGCTGCCCCTGCCGGGCGCCCGCGAGGCGCACGGGCGGCTGGAGGGCCTGGCCGGGCTGGTCATGGCGGGCGGTGCCGCGCCGGCGCTGGTGACGGCGGCCGTCGTGCACGGCGAGCTGCTGGCGCTGCGGCCCTTCACCTCGCACAACGGCCTGGTCGCACGCGCGGCCGAGCGCATCGTCCTGGTCGGCAGCGGTCTCGACCCGAAGTCGGTCTGCGCCGCCGAGGTCGGCCACGCCGAGCTGGGGCGCGCGGCCTACCTGGCGGCGCTCGACGGTTACGTGTCCGGGACGCCGGAGGGCATGGCCGCCTGGATCGCCCACTGCGGCCGGGCGGTCGAGCTGGGCGCACGCGAGTCGACGGCGGTGTGCGAGGCGCTGCAGCGCGGCGCGGCGTGAAGATGCGGCGGTACGAGAATTCGTACCGCCGCTGGCATGACCACCGGGTTACCAAGCGTCCTCGATATGTTGCCCATCAGGTCGGGAGCTTTGCCCGTCACCTGGTGCGGCTGGCCCGTAATCGACGGGTCGACGTCGCGTGGGTGCTCGATGTCCATGCTCGGTCCGTGGGGCCAAATGCGTTCTTAAGGTGATCCTTTCGGATGTCCTTGGTCTCGCGGGCCGTTGAGTCCTTTGTACTCCTGCGCCGGAGCAAGCGGAAGTGCCCACCGCACTTCTTTACTTTTGCACTCATACGCGAGTGAAAGGGCGGATCGAGGGAGGGCTCAGGCCGCCGTCGCGGACCGGCGCCGGCTCGCGTACCAGACGAGGCCCGCGGTGGCCGCCGCGGCACCTATCGCGGCGGCGGCGACCAGCGCCGGCCGCGGCGGTACGGAGAGCCCCCGGACGCGCTGCTTCAGCCGTACCGGACGGTGGAAATCGAGGATCGGCCACTCGCGTGCGAGAGCCTCCCGGCGCAGCGCCCGGTCCGGGTTCACCGCGTGGGGGAGTCCTACGGACTCGAGCATCGGCAGGTCGGTCGCCGAGTCGCTGTAGGCGTAGCAGCGGCTCAGGTCGTACCCCTCGGACTCGGCCAGCTCGCGGATCGCCTCCGCCTTGGTGGGGCCGTACGCGTAGTACTCCACCTCCCCGGTGAAGCGGCCGTCGTCGCCGACGACCATGCGGGTCGCCACCACCCGGTCCGCGCCGAGCAGCTCACCGATGGGTTCGACGACCTCGGCGCCCGACGTGGAGACGATCACGACGTCGCGGCCGGCGGTGTGGTGCTCCTCGATCAGCGAGGCGGCCTCGTCGTAGATGATCGGGTCGATCAGGTCGTGCAGGGTCTCGGCGACGAGCTCCTTGACCAGCCGGACGTCCCAGCCCCGGCAGAGGGCGGAGAGGTACTTGCGCATCCGCTCCATCTGGTCGTGGTCGGCTCCGCCCGCGAGGAAGACGAACTGGGCATATGCGGTACGCAGCACGGCCCTGCGGTTGATCAGCCCGCCTTGGTAGAAGGACTTGCTGAACGTGAGTGTGCTGGACTTCGCAATGACCGTCTTGTCCAGGTCGAAGAAGGCCGCCGTGCGGGGCATGGAGTGCGCCATGGAGTGGGGCGAAGAGTGGTTTTCCACGACCCCGAGCATAGGCGCAGCCCATTCGGCGTAAGGTGGGGCGCGTGGGTTTGCCTGAGAGGCCTCTCGGGTACACCATGGAAGTCACGGATCGTTCGCGACCGTGCTAACCCGGTCCGACTCCTCCCCCCCCGAGTCGGCCGTGGAGACGACCCCCGCTCTCCCCCCCGGCGGGGGTCGTCGCATGTCCGGATGGGTTTTTCTCCCTCCGGTCGACCCCGAGCCCGTGCGGTGGCGGTGCCGGAGAGAGTGGATTGTCATGGCCATGACTGACTGCGGAGCGTAGTCGTCGGACTGCTCTGCGGGCGTCGCACACGAGGTGGATCGATGCGGGGCGGGCTCACCGGTTTGAGTGACGGCGATATTCACATCCATCGAGTTGTCCACAGTTTTTGACCAAGATCCACACGATTTCCCGGATCGCTGCACCGTGATTCCCACGCGTCCGGGCCGCGCCGAGTTCCATGGCCGGTTCCCTTTGCCGGACGCGTATGGCCGGCCGGTTCTTCACCGGTTCTCAACCGGTTCTTCGGTCGGCCGGAACGCGGGGCCGCAGGGGCCGCGCGAGTTACGGGACACCGGCCGCGGCCCGAAGCCGCGGCGAAGGGGGACGCAGACCATGACCGGGACCATCACCCATGACCCGCCGTACTCCGCCGGAGGCAGGCAGGGCGGGCCGCTGATCCTCACCGAGGACACCGATCTCCTCGACGACCTGCTGCGCCTGTGCGCGGCGGCCGGCGCGACACCGGAAGTGCACCACTCGGTGCCAGCGACGCCCGTGTCGACCTCGGGAGCCACTGGGTCCTTGGGGGCCCCGGGGCCTTCCGGGGCCCGGTGGCCGGGCGGTTGGGAGGCCGCTCCACTCGTCCTCGTCGGCGACGATGCCGCGCGGCGGGTGCGCGGGGTCGTGAGGAGACGGGGAGTGGTCCTGGTGAGCCGGGATCAGGACGATCCCGGAGTGTGGCAGCGGGCCGTCGAGATCGGCGCCGACCACGTCCTGGTGCTCCCCGACGGCGAACAGTGGCTCGTCGACCGCATCGCGGACGTCGTCGAGGGCGTCGGCCGACCCGCGCTCACCGTGGGCGTCATCGGGGGCCGGGGTGGCGCCGGGGCGTCCACGCTGGCCTGCGCGCTCGCCGTCACCTCCGCGCGAGAGGGGCTGCGCAGCCTCCTGGTGGACGCGGATCCGCTGGGCGGCGGCCTCGACGTCCTCCTCGGCGGCGAGACGGCGGAGGGGTTGAGGTGGCCCGCGTTCGCGGCCTCGCGTGGACGGGTCGGCGGCGGCGCCCTGGAGGCGTCGCTGCCCGAGCTGCATTCGCTTCGATTGCTCAGCTGGGACCGCGGCGACTGCGTCGCG
Source organism: Streptomyces sp. AC602_WCS936 (assembly GCF_019049125.1). Lineage (NCBI taxonomy): Bacteria > Bacillati > Actinomycetota > Actinomycetes > Kitasatosporales > Streptomycetaceae > Streptomyces > Streptomyces sp. AC602_WCS936. The sequence continues at coordinate 45,234 of NZ_JAGMUF010000035.1, forward strand.
GTGCCGCCCCAGGCCGTACGTGCCGTGCTCGCCGCGGCCCGGCGCAGGGGCGGCACGGTCGTCGTGGACCTGCCGCGCAGGATCGACGACGGTGTCGCGGAGGTTCTCGCCCAGCTCGACGTCGGGCTTCTCGTCGTCCCGGCCGAGCTGCGGGCCGTCGCGGCGGCCGGCCGGGTGGCGGCCGCGGTCGGCATGGTGCTGCGCGATCTGCGCGTCGTGACACGGGGGCCGTACGACTCGGGCCTCGACGACCGCGAGGTGGCCCGGCTGCTCGGACTGCCGCTGGCCGGCGAGGTGCCCGTCGAGTCCGGCCTTCTGCGCGCCACCGACGGCAAGCGCCCTCCCGGCGCCTCCGCCCGTGGACCGCTGGCGCGCTTCTGCCGGGCGTTCTGGGAGCGGGCGTTGGTGGAGACGGGGGGTGGAGCTGCGTGAAGGCGTCAGTGGGGCGTGAGGAGGCCGTGCGGCGGCCGAACGGGCGGGGTGGTGTTCCGGGCTGGGCCGTCCGCGTGGCCCCTGGGGCGGTGCCGGTGTCCCGGGCGGCTGCGGGGACGACGGTCGGCGTAGGGCCTGGGCCGGAGGCGGCCGCGGGTCGGACCGCCAGGCTCGGCTCGGAGTGGCCCCGGGGGGTGGCTCCGGGGGTTGTTGGAAGGCGGTCTCAGGGGGCGGCCCCGGGGGTCGTCGGGGGACGGTCTCAAGGGGTGACTCCGGGGTTCGTCGGGGGACGGTCTCAGGGGGCGGCCCCGGGGTTCGTCGGGGGACGGTCTCAAGAGGTGACTCCGGGGGTCGTCGGGGAGCGGTTTCGGGGGACGGCCTCAGGACTTGCTCCGGGAGCGGGAGCGGGAGCGGGAGCGGGAGCGGGAGCGCGAGCGGTTCCGGGACCGGCTTCGGGGCTTGCTTTCGGCCTGCGCGCAGGGCGGTCCCCGGGGACGGCCGCCGACGGGGCGGCGGCAGCCGTCGCCCCGGCAGCCGTGGGCCCCGTTCCCGGCCCGGCTTCCGAGATGCTCGACGGGGTGCGGCGGTGGCTCGCCGAGAGCGGGGCGGAGCCCACGCCCGCGCGTGTGGCGCAGGCCCTGCGGGAGCAGGGACGGGTGCTCGGCGACGCCGAGATCCTCGCGGCCGCCGGACAGCTGCGCTCGGAGCTCGTCGGCAGTGGGCCACTGGAACCACTGCTCGCCGACCCGTCGGTGACCGACGTACTGGTGTCCGCCCCGGACCGGGTCTGGGTGGACCGGGGCGGCGGCCTGGAGCTGACGTCGGTCTCCTTCCCGGACGCCGGTGCGGTACGGCGGCTTGCGCAGCGCCTCGCCACGGTCGCCGGTCGCAGGCTGGACGACGCCCGGCCCTGGGTGGACGCACGGCTGCCGGACGGCACCCGGCTGCACGCGGTGCTGCCCCCGGTCGCCGTCGGCTGCACCTGCCTGTCGCTCCGGGTGGTACGGCCGCGTGCGTTCACGCTCGACGAACTGGCGGCCGCCGGTACCGTGCCGCCCGGCGGTGACCGCGTGCTGCGCGCGCTGTTGCGGGCACGGCTGTCCTTCCTCGTCAGCGGCGGCACCGGAAGCGGCAAGACGACGCTGCTGAGCGCGCTGCTGGGCCTGGTCCGGCCGGACGAGCGCATCGTGTTGGCCGAGGACTCGGCGGAGCTGCGGCCCGACCATCCGCACGTCGTCCACCTGGAGACCAGACCCGCCAACCAGGAGGCCGCGGGCCTGGTCACCTTGGAAGACCTGGTGCGGCAGGCGCTGCGCATGCGACCGGACCGGCTGGTCGTCGGCGAGGTGCGCGGCCCCGAGGTGGCCCATCTCCTGGCGGCGCTGAACACCGGCCACAGCGGCTGCGGGACGGTGCACGCCAACGCCGCCGCCGATGTACCGGCCCGGCTCGAAGCCCTCGGCACGGCCGCAGGGCTGGACCGCGCGGCGCTGCACAGCCAGTTGGCGGCGGCTCTCTCGGTGGTCCTGCACCTGGCCCGGGACCGGGCGGGACGGCGCCGGATCGCCGAGGTGCACGTACTGGAGCGCGACCCGTCGGGGCTGGTGCGGACGGTGCCGGCGTTGCGGTGGGAAGCGGAGGCCTTCGCGGCCGAGCGCGGTTGGGAGCGGTTGCGGGAGTTGCTGCGCGGAGAGGGGCTCGGGCGCGAGCACCTGGATCGGAGGAGCACGGGTGACGGTGATGAGTGACCTGTCGGCGGTCGTGGCCCTGGGGAGCCTCGGGGCGGCGGCATGGCTGGCGGGGAGCGGGTGGCACGCCGGGGTGCGGCGCGCGCGGCTGGTGTTCGCCGGTGGCGCGACGGTGGGCACCGGGCCGCCGCCACCGGGGCGTCGGCTGACGGACGTGGTGCTGCGTGTCCGTGGCCGGCTGAGGCCCGAGTGGTGGGCGCTGGTGGCCGGGCTGGTGCTGGCCGTGCTGGGCGACTCGGTGCTGCCGGTCGTCGCGGGGGCGGCCGGAGTGCCGTTGCTGCGGCGCACGCGGCTCGCCGGCCGGGCGAGTCGGGCCCGGGAGCACCGGCGGGACGGGGTGATCGCCCTGTGCGGGTCCCTCGCCGGGGAGGTGCGGGCGGGACGGCAGCCGGGCGAGGCGCTGCTGTGCGCCGCGCACGACTCCGGAGGGCTCGGCGACGGGCAGGCCGCGGTGCTGGCGGCGGCGCGCTTCGGCGGGGACGTGCCGGGGGCCCTGACGGCGGCGGCGCGACAACCGGGGGTGGAGGGGTTACGGGGCCTCGCGGCGTGCTGGCGGGTCGCCGCCGATCAGGGCGCCGGACTGGCGGCCGGTCTCGACCGGCTCGAAGGCGCCCTGCGCGCCGAACGGGACCAGCGTGCCGACCTGCGGGCCCAGTTGGCGGGCGCGCGAGCCACAGCCGTGATGCTCGCCGGCCTGCCGGTCTTCGGCCTCCTGCTCGGCGCCGCCCTCGGTTCCGACCCGCTGCACGTACTGCTGCACACCGGGGCCGGGCTGGGCTGCCTGCTGGCCGGTGGAGTCCTGGAGTGCCTGGGCGTGTGGTGGGTGACGCGGATCGTACGGAAGGCGGAGGCGGCGTCGTGACCGGGGACGTTTTCCACAGGCTGGGGGCGGTGCTGGGGGCGGTGATGGGGGCGTTGCTGATCGTCGGCTGGCTGGCGCACGGATGCGCGGCCTCACGGAGGGCACGGACCGCGCGCAGACGGCTCGCCGTGCTCCTGGCCCCGCCGGCGGTGCGCGCCGGCCCAGGACGCGCCGAGGTGCTGGGCGCCGTGCGTGACCGGCTGCCGCTGGTGGCCGCGGTGGGGGCCGGTTGGGCCCTGGTCGGGGGCGTCGCCGGTGTGGTGACGGGCTTGGCGGGCGCGGTGGTGCTGTGGCGCCTGCACGCTCGGCGGGCGGCCACCGGTACCGCCGCGGAACAGACCCGTGCCGCCGAGGCCGCTCGCCAACTGCCCCTGGCGGCCGACCTGCTGGCGGCGTGTGTCGCGGCCGGTGCCGGACCGGTCGCCGCGGCCCACGCGGTGGGCGAGGCCCTCGGCGGGCCCGTGGGGGACGCGCTGGGCCGTGGCGCGGCGGAGGTGCGGCTCGGCGGTGAGCCGGGCGGTGCCTGGCGGGGACTCGCCGCGCTCCCGGGCGCCGCTCCCCTGGCACGACTGCTGGAACGGGCCGATGTGTCCGGGCTCCCCGCGGCCGGCCCCGTCGCCCGGCTGGCCACCCAGGCCCGTACCGACTGGGCCCGCACCACGGCGGCACGGGCCCGCCGGGCGGCCGTCATGGTCACGGCGCCGGTGGGGCTGTGCTTCCTGCCCGCGTTCATCGCGGTGGGCGTACTGCCGGTGGTGATCGGGCTCGCGGGCGGGGTGCTGGGAGGCGGGGGAGGTGGTGGCTGACGGGAGGAGCGGGCCGGCGTGGGCCGGCGCATGACGGTCCGATGGACCAGAAAGCGAACCAGCAGTAAGCGAACAACGGGAAAGAACCTCACGGGGGTTGTGATGTATCAGGTGGTACGGGCGCGGCTGAGTGCTCTGATGCGTGCGATGCGGCCGGCACGGAGCAGGCGGGCCGGCGCGCGGGACGCGGGAATGGTCACGTCCGAGTACGCGATGGGGATCGTCGCGGCGGTGGCCTTCGCCGTGGTCCTCTACAAGGTGGTGACGAGCGGGGCGGTCAGCGCGGAACTGCAGGGCATCGTGAAGCAGGCACTCGATGCGCGGATGTGAACGGCGCCCGAGGGCACGGTCCCGCGACTCGGACCGGGGTTTCGTGACGGCGGAGACCGCCGTGGTGCTGCCCGTGCTGGTCGTGTTCGCGATGGCGCTGGCGTGGGGGCTGCTCGTGGTGGCCGCGCAGATCCAGTGTGTGGACGCGGCCCGGACGGGCGCCCGCGCGGCGGCCCGCCAGGACCCGGCCGACGCGGTCGCCGAAGTCACCCGGGAGGCGGCACCGCGCGGAGCGCGGGTCACGGTCAGCCGGGAGGGGGACCGGGTCCGTGTGGTCGTGGTGGCCGAGCCACCGGCGCTGCACGGGCTGCCCTTCGAGGTACGGGAGGAGGCCGTGGCGTCGGTGGAGCGGACGGCGGGAGGCGAGCCGTGAGGATGCGGGCCGGGAACGCCGACCAGGGCTCCGCCACTGTCTGGAGCGTCGGTGCCGTCGCCGTTCTGTGCCTGGTGTTCGGCGTCGTGCTGGCCCTGGGCCAGGCGGTGGTGGCCCGGCACCGTGCGGCCGGCGGCGCCGATCTGGCGGCGCTCGCGGCGGCGGAGCACTGGGACCGGGGCGGTACGGCGGCGTGTGCCCGGGCGGCACGGATCGCGGCGGCCCAGGGGGCGCGGTTGGTGAGTTGCGTGCTCACGGGGCAGGTCTCGGACGTGACGGTGGCATCGGGCCGGGGCCCGTTCACGGCGGAGGTCCGGGCGAGGGCGGGCCCGGCGGTGGCGGTTCCCCCCGGCGGGGATCGCGGCGCCGGAGGCCCGGTCGGCGGGGGTTGAGGCGTTGGAACTCCCGTCGGAAGAGCCGCCCCCATGAGGGTGGCCCTCGTGAGGCTACCGGCGGGCATCACGGGCCGGATTTCCCGCCTCCGCCTCCGCCCGCCCCGCCTCGAACGGGCCTGCTCCCCCTCCCGCCGCACGGTCCGCAACCCCGTCCGCGGCACCGTCCACCGTCCCGTCCGCGGCTCCCCGCAGGAGCACCGTCAGGAGCCGTACGGCCCCCCGCTTGTGCAGCGGTTCGTTGCCGTTGCCGCACTTGGGGGACTGGATGCAGGACGGGCAGCCGGCGTCGCACTCGCAGGAGGCGATGGCCTCCCGGGTGGCGGCGAGCCAGTCGCGGGCCGTGTGGAAGGCCCGCTCGGCGAAGCCCGCCCCGCCCGGGTGGCCGTCGTACACGAAGACCGTCGGCAGCAGTGTGTCCGGGTGCAGGGGGACGGACACGCCGCCGATGTCCCAGCGGTCGCAGGTCGCGAAGAGGGGCAGCATGCCGATCGAGGCGTGCTCGGCGGCGTGCAGGGCCCCGCCGAGGATCTCCGGGTTGATCCGGGCGGCGTCCAGCTGGTCCTCGGTGATCGTCCACCACACCGCCCGCGTACGCAGCGTCCGGGGAGGCAGGTCGAGCTTCGTCTCGCCCAGGACTTCGCCGGTGATGAGCCGGCGGCGCAGGAAGGAGACCACCTGGTTGGTGACCTCGACGGAGCCGTAGCACAGGCGCCCGTCGCCCCAGGGGACCTCGGTGTCGGTCTCCAGGACCGAGATCGCCGTCGTGTCACGGGCGACCGTCGAGTACGCGGGCGTGGCCTGCTCGACCAGCGCGACGGAGTCCTCCAGGTCCAGGGACCGGACGAGATAGGTCCGCCCCTGGTGGAGGTGGACGGCGCCCTCGTGGACGGTCGTGTGGGCGGCCCCGGCGTCCACCGTGCCCAGCAGTCGGCCCGTGCCGGACTCGACGACCTGGACCGGCCGTCCGCCCTCGCCGCGGATGTCGGTGAGGTCGGCGGCCCGCTCCCGGCGCGTCCAGTGCCAGGCCCTGGTCCGGCGGCGCAGCAGCTTCGCCGCCTCCAGCTGGGGAAGCAGCTCCTCGCAGGCGGGGCCGAACAGCGGCAGGTCCTCGTCGGTCAGGGGCAGCTCGGCCGCCGCCGCGCACAGGTGCGGGGCGAGGACGTACGGGTTGTCCGGGTCGAGGACCGTGGACTCCACGGGCTGGTCGAACAGGGCCTCGGGATGGTGGACGAGGAAGGTGTCCAGCGGGTCGTCCCGGGCGACCAGCACCGCCAGCGCCCCCTGCCCGGCCCGCCCCGCCCGGCCCGCCTGCTGCCACAGCGACGCACGGGTGCCCGGATAACCGGCGATCACCACGGCGTCCAGGCCTGAGATGTCGAGCCCGAGTTCGAGGGCGTTGGTCGCGGCCAGGCTGAGGAGTTCGCCGGAGTGCAGGGCGCGTTCCAGCGCGCGGCGCTCCTCGGGGAGGTAGCCGCCGCGGTAGGCGGCCACGCGCCCGGCCAGCGAGCGGTCGACCTCGGCCAGACGCTCCTGCGCGATCACCGAGATCAGCTCGGCGCCGCGCCGGGACCGCACGAAGGTGATCGAGCGCATGCCCTGCACGGTGAGGTCGGTGAGCAGATCGGCGGCCTCGGCGGTGGCGGTGCGGCGGACCGGCGCGCCCTTCTCGCCCTCCAGCTCGGTCAGCGGCGGCTCCCAGAGGGCGAACACCAGTTCACCGCGCGGTGAGGCGTCGTCGGCGACCTCGACGACCGGCAGCCCGGTGAGCCGGCGGGCCGCCACGGAGGGTTCGGCGGCGGTGGCGGAGGCGAGCAGGAAGACCGGCGACGCGCCGTAGCGGGCACACAGCCGGCGCAATCTTCGCAGCACCTGGGCGACATGGGAGCCGAAGACGCCCCGGTAGGTGTGGCACTCGTCGATGACGACGAACTTCAGCGCCTTCAGGAAGGAGGACCAGCGGGGGTGGGACGGCAGGATGCCGCGATGCAGCATGTCCGGGTTGGTCAGCACGTAGGTGCCGTACTGGCGGATCCACTCGCGTTCCTCGAACGGCGTGTCGCCGTCGTACACCGCGGCTCGAACGGACGTGCCCAGCGGTCGGACGAGTTCCTTCACGGACCGGCACTGGTCGGCGGCCAGCGCCTTCGTCGGCGCCAGGTACAGGGCGGTGGCGCCCCGCCCGTTCGGCGCCTCGGAGCCGTCCAGCAGCGTCGACAGGACGGGCACCAGGTACGCCAGGGACTTGCCGGACGCGGTGCCCGTGGCGACGACCACCGAATCGCCGTCGAGGGCGTGCTCGGCGGCGCGTGCCTGGTGGGCCCAGGGGTGTTCGATTCCGGCCGCGCGCACGGCCGCGACGACCTCCGGGCGAATCCGGTCCGGCCAGACGGCATGACGACCCGCACGCGGGGGCAAGTGCTCCGTATGAGTGATGCGCGCAGCCCGGCTCGGTCCCGCGGCGAGCCGGCCCAGGACCATGCCCGGTTCGGGCCGGGAGCCGGGCTCCGCCGGGGGTCGATCGGGTCGGTGATTCTTGGCCATCGGCACCGAGTCTGTCACTGGCGTGACGGACAATGGGACCAAGGCGTCGTGCACGCCTGCCGGTAAGTGATTGAATGCCATCGCGGCTGGCGAACCGTCCTGGGGGCTTCAAGCCGAGGTGTCCCGAGGGACGACCGCTCGATAGCAAGGTGCTGGAGGATCCGTGGACCTGTCCCTGTCGACCCGTACCGTCGGCGATCGTACGGTCGTCGAGGTCGGTGGCGAAATTGACGTATACACCGCGCCCAAGCTGCGTGAGCAGCTGGTCGAGCTCGTGAACGACGGGAGTTTCCACCTCGTCGTCGACATGGAGGGCGTGGACTTCCTCGACTCCACCGGGCTCGGCGTACTGGTCGGCGGACTGAAGCGGGTGCGTGCCCATGAGGGCTCGCTGCGCCTGGTCTGCAACCAGGAGCGTATTCTCAAGATCTTCCGTATCACCGGCCTGACCAAGGTGTTTCCCATTCACACCTCGGTCGAGGAAGCGGTGGCGGCCACCGACTGACGACCGGTCCCGGGCCCGCGGGCCCGGGACCAGTAGAACGACGGAGGTCCGGGCTGTCGGCGGCCCGGACCCCCGACAGCACGCCCGTAGTTCCGAGGGGGATGCATGGCCACCGTCGAACTCCGCTTCAGCGCGCTGCCCGAGCATGTCCGCACCGCCCGTCTGGTGGCGGCCGCGGTGGCACGCAGGGCCGGAGTGGACGAGGCCGTCCTCGACGAGGTCAGGCTCGCCGTCGGCGAGGCCTGCACCCGGGCTGTGGGCCTGCATCAGCACGTCGGCATCACGGCGCCGGTCAAGGTGTCGCTGATCGAGGAGGAGAAGCAGTTCTCCATCGAGGTCGGTGATGAGGCGCCGCACGCCGTGGCCGGGGCGTCGGCCCCGGGTTCCGCCGTCGACGAGGCGGAGGCCGAGGAGGACGAGATGGGCCTCGCGGTCATCAGCGGACTCGTCGACGACGTGGAGGTCACGGCGGGCGAGGACGGCGGACTGATCCGCATGACCTGGCCGACCGCGCCGGCGGTACTGCCGCCGGTCTGACCCACCCGCGCATCACCCGAAGGGCCCCACCTGGTGGGGCCCTTCGTCGTGTGCGCACTTACATTGGGTTCGTGCGGCCGTTAAGTGAATTTATTCACGATCAATCGCACGAAAATCGATCACAAAGAGGATCGCGATCGATCACAAAGGGGATCACGGAATTAATGCCGGAGGGGCATTACTACTTGCCTCGTCCTTCTGGTTGACAGGTCGATTCCATTTGTCGTGCACTGTTTTGATCAGGTTCCGGTACCTACAATCCCGTCCACATCTTGAGCTCAGCCCAAGCGTCAAGGAGGACGAATGGCGGAGCTTTCCACCCCTCATCAGTTGGGCGATCCCTCCACCCTCGCGGCCGCCGTGCTGACCGACGGAAACCGTGTCCTGGTCGCGGTCATCGCGGTCGTGGCACTGGCCGCGCTGGTGCTCGCGGGCGTCCTGGTGCGCCAGGTGCTCGCGGCGGGCGAGGGAACCGACAGCATGAAGAAGATCGCGGCGGCCGTCCAGGAAGGCGCGAACGCCTATCTGGCCAGGCAGCTTCGCACGCTCGGCGTATTCGCCGTCGTCGTGTTCTTCCTCCTCATGCTGCTGCCCGCGGACGACTGGAATCAACGTGCCGGGCGATCGATCTTCTTCCTGATCGGCGCGGCTTTCTCGGCGGCCACCGGCTATATCGGCATGTGGCTCGCCGTACGCAGCAATGTGCGCGTCGCCGCGGCGGCGCGGGAAGCGACACCGGCCCCCGGCGAACCGGAAAAGGATCTCACCGTCGTCTCGCACAAAGCGACCAAGATCGCTTTCCGTACGGGCGGCGTCGTCGGCATGTTCACGGTGGGGCTCGGCCTGCTGGGCGCCTGCTGCGTGGTGCTGGTCTACGCGGCCGACGCGCCGAAGGTCCTGGAGGGATTCGGCCTCGGTGCCGCGCTGATCGCGATGTTCATGCGCGTCGGCGGCGGCATCTTCACCAAGGCCGCCGACGTCGGCGCCGACCTGGTCGGCAAGGTCGAGCAGGGCATCCCGGAGGACGACCCGCGCAACGCCGCGACCATCGCCGACAACGTGGGCGACAACGTCGGCGACTGCGCGGGCATGGCGGCCGACCTCTTCGAGTCGTACGCGGTGACCCTGGTGGCCGCGCTGATCCTCGGCAAGGTGGCCTTCGGCGACTCGGGGCTGGCGTTCCCGCTGCTGGTGCCGGCGATCGGCGTGCTCACCGCCATGATCGGCATCTTCGCGGTGGCGCCGAGGCGGTCCGACCGCAGCGGCATGAGCGCGATCAACCGGGGATTCTTCATCTCCGCCGTGATCTCGCTGGTGCTGGTGGCGGTGGCCGTCTTCGTCTACCTGCCCGGGAAGTACTCCGAGCTGGACGGCGTCACCGACGCGGCGATCGCCACCAAGGACGGCGACCCGCGGATCCTCGCGCTCGTCGCGGTGGCGATCGGCATCGTGCTCGCCGCCCTCATCCAGCAGCTCACCGGCTACTTCACCGAGACCGCCCGACGCCCCGTCAAGGACGTCGGCAAGAGCTCCCTCACGGGGCCCGCCACCGTCGTCCTGGCCGGGATCTCCCTCGGCCTCGAATCCGCCGTCTACACCGCCCTGTTGATCGGCCTCGGCGTCTACGGGGCGTTCCTGCTGGGCGGCACCTCCATCATGCTGGCGCTGTTCGCCGTGGCGCTGGCCGGCACCGGCCTGCTCACCACGGTCGGCGTCATCGTCGCCATGGACACCTTCGGGCCGGTCTCCGACAACGCGCAGGGCATCGCCGAGATGTCCGGCGACGTCGAGGGCGCCGGCGCCCAGGTCCTCACCGACCTGGACGCGGTCGGCAACACCACCAAGGCCATCACCAAGGGCATCGCCATCGCCACCGCCGTCCTGGCGGCGGCGGCCCTCTTCGGGTCGTACCGCGACGCCATCACCACCGGCGCGGCGGACGTCGGCGAGAGACTCAGCGGCGAGGGCGCGCCGATGAGCCTGATGATGGACATCTCGCAGCCCAACAACCTCGTCGGCCTCATCGCGGGCGCGGCGGTCGTCTTCCTGTTCTCGGGGCTGGCGATCAACGCGGTGTCGCGGTCGGCGGGCGCGGTGGTCTACGAGGTGCGGCGGCAGTTCCGGGAACGGCCCGGAATCATGGACTACAGCGAGAAACCCGAGTACGGCAAGGTCGTCGACATTTGCACCAGGGACGCCCTGCGGGAGCTCGCCACGCCCGGGCTGCTCGCCGTGATGGCGCCCATCTTCATCGGTTTCACGCTCGGCGTGGGCGCGCTCGGCGCGTTCCTGGCGGGCGCGATCGGCGCGGGCACCCTGATGGCGGTGTTCCTCGCCAACTCCGGTGGCGCCTGGGACAACGCCAAGAAACTCGTCGAGGACGGCCACCACGGCGGCAAGGGCAGCGAGGCGCACGCCGCCACCGTCATCGGCGACACGGTCGGCGACCCGTTCAAGGACACCGCGGGCCCGGCGATCAACCCGCTGCTGAAGGTCATGAATCTGGTGGCGCTGCTCATCGCGCCGGCGGTCATCAAGTTCTCCTACGGCGCCGACGAGAGCATCGCCGTGCGGGTGCTGATCGCCGTCGTCGCGTTCCTCGTCATCGCCGTGGCGGTCTACGTCTCCAAACGGCGCGGCATCGCGATGGGCGACGAGGACGACGGCAAGCGGGACCCCAAGTCGGCCGATCCGGCGGTGGTTTCGTAGACCCTCGCACCGAGCCTCAGAGAAGGGGCTGCTCAAAGGCCGGGCGGGCGGCGCGCGTTGACGCGCCGTCCGCCCGCTTCGTGCGTGCGCGCACCGTTCACCGTGAGCCTTCTCTCTCTTGGTGCAAATGGCTTCAATACGTTCATAACGGATGTTCGTCCTGCGGATGTCCTCCATCCGGCGTGTATGTTCCGGGGCCGAGAGCCATGGAAGGGACCAATCCGGTGAACAAGAAGCTCGCGGCCGCACTGTCCGGCGGTGCGGTACTGGTACTGGCGCTGACGGGATGCAGCAGCAGCGACGACAACGAGAAGCTGGACGCCTGGGCGAAGGAGGTCTGCGACGCGGTGCAGCCGCAGGCCAGGAAGATCGAGGCCGCCAACGCCGCGATCCAGAAGGAGACCTCGGACAACAGCACGCCCGCCGAGGTTCAGAAGACCGACGCGCAGGCGTTCCAGGACATGTCCGACGCCTACAAGGCGATGGGGAGCGCCGTCCAGAAGGCCGGGGCCCCGGACGTCGAGGACGGTGAGAAGAAGCAGAAGGACGCCGTCACCGAGCTCAACAGCCTCTCCTCGTCGTACGCCTCCCTGAAGAAGCAGGTGGAGAAGCTCGACACCAAGGACCAGGCGAAGTTCGCCGACGGCCTCAAGGACATCGCCACCGAGCTCAACAAGCTCAGCAAGAGCGGCAGCGACGCGCTGAAGACCCTGGAGGAGGGCGACGTCGGCCAGGCGATGGCCAAGCAGGCCAGCTGCAAGTCGGCCTCGGTGACGCCGTCGGCCACCACCGGCTGACGTCCGCTCCGGAGGCAGGGGGCGCGAGGCGGGCCACAATGGGGGTGTGAGTAACGCCAGCCTGTCCCCCCTGCCCTCCGCCGACCGGCCCGACGTCTCCGCCCGGCTGCGGGACGCCCTGCTCGGGGCGTCCTTCACCGCCGACGGACTGCTGGAGCTGCTCGGCGCCCCCGCCTACGCGGCGCTGTCCCGCAGCGAGACCGTGCCCGCCCTGCGGGCCACCCGCGGCGACACGCCGCTCGAACGGCTCGTCAGGCTGTTCCTGCTCCAGCAACCCGTGCCCCACGCGCGCGTGGCGGACGTCCTGCCCGTCGACGCCTGCCTGGAGAGCGGCTGGCTCGTCCGCGCGGGCGACGACGAGGTGGCCGCCACCGTGGACGTACGGCCGTACGGCGGGCCCGACGGCGAGGACTGGTTCATCGTCTCCGACCTGGGCTGCGCGGTCGGCGGCGCGGGCGGAATCGGCCACCGCGCGGAGGGCGTCGTCCTCGGCGTCGGCGGCGCCTCCATGACGCTGGCCGGCCTCACCGTCCGCACGCCCGTCTCCACCGCCCTGGACCTCGGCACCGGCTCCGGCATCCAGGCCCTGCACGCCTCCCGCCACGCCACGCGCGTGACCGCGACCGACGTGAACCCGCGCGCGCTGCACATCACCGCGCTCACCCTCGCCCTCTCCGGCGCCCAGGCCGCCGACCTGCGCGAGGGCTCCCTGTACGAGCCCGTCCGCGACGACGAGACGTACGACCTGATCGTCTCCAACCCGCCGTTCGTGATCTCACCCGGCGCCCGCCTCACCTACCGGGACGGCGGGATGGGCGGGGACGATCTGTGCCGGTCGCTCGTTCAGGAGACGGGGGAGAAGCTGAACGAGGGCGGGTTCGCGCACTTCCTCGCCAACTGGCAGCACGTGGAGGGGGAGGAGTGGACGGACCGGCTGCGCTCCTGGGTGCCGCGCGGCTGCGACGCCTGGGTCGTGCAGCGCGAGGTGCAGGACGTCACGCAGTACGCCGAGCTGTGGCTCAGGGACGCCGGCGACCACCGCGCCGACCCGGCCGAGTACCAGGCGCGGTACGACGCGTGGCTGGACGAGTTCGAGGCGCGCAAGGTCAAGGCCGTCGGCTTCGGCTGGATCACCCTGCGCCGTACCGGGGCCGCGGAGCCCTCGGTCACCGTCGAGGAGTGGCCGCACCCCGTCGAGCAGCCCCTCGGCGAGACGGTGCGCGAGCACTTCGACCGTGTCGACTACCTGCGCGCCCACGACGACGCGGCCCTCCTGGAGGCCCGTTTCACGCTGGCCGGCGAGGTCGTCCAGGAACAGGTCGGCCTGCCCGGCGCCGAGGACCCCGAGCACGTCGTGCTGCGCCAGAACCGCGGCATGCGCCGCGCCACCCGCGTCGACACGGTCGGCGCGGGCTTCGCGGGCGTCTGCGACGGCACCATGAGCGCGGGCCGCATCCTGGACGCCATCGCCCAGCTGGTGGGCGAGGACCCGGTGGCGCTGCGCGACCGCACGCCCGCGCAGATCCGGCTGCTGGTGGAGCAGGGCTTCATCGAACCGGCGTAGCGGGGTGCCGACGGCCTTCGGCCGCACCCTTTTCCGGAAGGGCGGGGACCGCTCCGTGAGGGCGAGGGAAACGAGCCAGGGGCGGGAGCCGTCGGCTCCCCGTTCACCTCGGGTTAGCCTCCCCGCCGCCCGCGCGTGACAGCCTCCCCGGGGCTGGACACGCGCGGGCTGGAGAAAAGGGGCACGGGGCCATGGAGAGCGGACCGGCGATCTTCGCGGGATTGGTGTTCGCCCTGTTCGGGGCCGGTCTGCTGGTGTGGACCGCGACACGGGTGCGGCACGGCCGCCCCGTCGCGCTCGGTGTGAGCCCCGTCGCATCGGCGGCCGTCGCGAGCCTCGCCGGAGTCGTCGCTCTGGCCGTCGGGGCCTGGTGCCTGACCCGCGTGTGAGGGGCCGGTTCCGGACCTCGGCCGCACCCCCGCCCGGGTAACCGGCGGGTCGCGCTCCGGATACGCGCGTCAGGGCCGGTCAGCACTCCGGGCGGCAGGAACAGGGTTCGTCGGGTTACCGTTCGAGTGGCCGTTGCGGGCTTTTCCCGTTTGACACGGGGGCGGGAGGTACCGTCACACTCCGCAGCGTCACGACCGAAACGCAGCACGACCCGACCCCGGGAGCACTGCCTGGGGAGGCCCCAGCGTCGACCGGAGAGAAGAGCGAAGTTGTCCCCGACCAGCGAGACCGCGAACGGCGGCCGCCGACTCGTCATCGTCGAGTCGCCTGCCAAGGCGAAGACGATCAAGGGCTATCTCGGCCCTGGTTACGTCGTCGAGGCGAGCGTCGGGCACATCCGCGACCTTCCCAGCGGCGCGGCGGAGGTGCCGGAGAAGTACACCGGCGAGGTCCGCCGCCTCGGTGTGGACGTCGAACATGACTTCCAGCCCATCTATGTGGTCAACGCCGACAAGAAGGCGCAGGTCAAGAAGCTCAAGGACCTGCTGAAGGAGTCCGACGAGCTCTTCCTCGCCACCGATGAGGACCGCGAGGGCGAGGCCATCGCCTGGCACCTCCAGGAAGTCCTCAAGCCGAAGATCCCGGTCAAGCGCATGGTGTTCCACGAGATCACCAAGGACGCGATCCGGGCCGCCGTCGCCAACCCGCGCGAGCTCAACCAGAAGCTCGTCGACGCCCAGGAGACCCGCCGCATCCTCGACCGCCTCTACGGCTACGAGGTCTCGCCGGTCCTGTGGAAGAAGGTCATGCCGCGCCTGTCGGCCGGCCGCGTCCAGTCCGTCGCCACCCGGCTCGTCGTCGAGCGGGAACGCGAGCGCATGGCGTTCCGCTCCGCCGAGTACTGGGACCTCACCGGCACCTTCGCCACCGGCCGCGCGGGAGACGCCTCCGACCCGTCCTCGCTGGTCGCGCGCCTCCAGACGGTCGACGGACGCCGGGTCGCGCAGGGTCGCGACTTCGACTCCCTGGGGCAGCTCAAGAGCGCGAACACCCTCCACCTCGACGAGGCGAACGCCCGCGCGCTCGCCGCCGCCCTGGAGAACACGCGCTTCGCGGTCCGCTCCGTCGAGTCCAAGCCGTACCGCCGCTCGCCGTACGCCCCGTTCCGTACGACGACGCTCCAGCAGGAGGCCTCGCGCAAGCTCGGTTTCGGCGCCAAGGCGACGATGCAGATCGCGCAGAAGCTGTACGAGAACGGCTACATCACCTACATGCGTACGGACTCGACGACGCTGAGCGACACGGCGGTCGCCGCCGCCCGCGCCCAGGTCACGCAGCTGTACGGCGCCGACTACCTGCCCGCGCAGCCGCGTACGTACGCCGGCAAGGTCAAGAACGCGCAGGAGGCGCACGAGGCGATCCGCCCCTCCGGCGACCGCTTCCGCACGCCCGCCGAGACCGGGCTGACCGGCGACCAGTTCAAGCTGTACGAACTGATCTGGAAGCGGACCGTCGCCTCCCAGATGAAGGACGCGACCGGCAACAGCGTCACCGTGAAGATCGGCGGCGCCGCCTCCGACGGCCGGGACGTCGAGTTCAGCGCGTCCGGCAAGACCATCACCTTCCACGGCTTCCTCAAGGCGTACGTCGAGGGCGCCGACGACCCGAACGCCGAGCTGGACGACCGCGAGCGCCGGCTGCCGCAGGTCGCCCAGGGCGACGCGCTGACGGCCGAGGAGATCACGGTCGACGGCCACGCCACCAAGCCCCCGGCCCGCTACACCGAGGCGTCGCTGGTCAAGGAGCTGGAGGAGCGCGAGATCGGCCGCCCGTCGACGTACGCGTCGATCATCGGCACCATCCTGGACCGCGGTTACGTCTTCAAGAAGGGCACGGCGCTCGTCCCGTCCTTCCTCTCCTTCGCCGTGGTCAACCTCCTGGAGAAGCACTTCGGGCGGCTCGTCGACTACGACTTCACCGCCAAGATGGAGGACGACCTCGACGCCATCGCCCGCGGCGAGGCCCAGGCGGTGCCGTGGCTGCGGCGCTTCTACTTCGGCGAGGGCGACGGCGCGGGAGGCGGCGGCGCGGCCGACGCCGGCAACGGCGACGGGGACCACCTCGGCGGCCTCAAGGAACTGGTGACCGACCTCGGCGCGATCGACGCGCGCGAGGTGTCGTCCTTCCCCGTCGGCAACGACATCAAGCTGCGCGTCGGCCGCTACGGCCCCTACGTCGAGCGCGGCGAGAAGGACGCCGAGAACCACCAGCGCGCCGACGTCCCCGAGGACCTGGCGCCCGACGAGCTGTCGGTCGAACTCGCCGAGGAACTGCTCGCCAAGCCGAGCGGCGACTTCGAGCTGGGCACCGACCCGGCCACCGGCCACGCCATCGTCGCCAAGGACGGCCGCTACGGCCCGTACGTCACCGAGGTGCTGCCCGAGGGCACGCCGAAGACCGGCAAGAACGCCGTGAAGCCGCGTACGGCCTCGCTGTTCAAGTCGATGTCCCTGGACACGGTGACCCTCGACGACGCCCTGAAGCTCATGTCGCTGCCGCGCGTCGTCGGCACCGACGCCGAGGGCGTCGAGATCACCGCGCAGAACGGCCGCTACGGCCCGTACCTGAAGAAGGGCACGGACTCGCGGTCCCTCACCTCCGAGGAGCAGCTCTTCACGATCACGCTCGAGGAGGCGCTGGCGATCTACGCCCAGCCCAAGCAGCGTGGGCGGGCCGCGGCCAAGCCGCCGCTGAAGGAGCTGGGCACCGACCCGGTCAGCGAGAAGCCCGTCGTGGTCAAGGACGGCCGCTTCGGCCCGTACGTCACCGACGGCGAGACCAACGCGACCCTGCGCTCCGGCGACAGCGTCGAGGACATCACGCCGGAGCGCGGCTACGAGCTGCTGGCCGAGAAGCGCGCCAAGGGTCCCGCCAAGAAGACGGCGAAGAAGGCCACGAAGAAGACGGCCGCCAAGAAGGCTCCCGCCAAGAAGACCGCCGCCAAGAAGACGGCGGCGGCCAAGACGACGGCCGCGAAGAAGACCACGGCCAAGACGGCGGCGAAGAAGACGGCCACCAAGACGGCCACCAAGAAGGCGATCGCCGCCAAGGGTTCGGAGGACTGAGCCCGCCTCAGCATCCCGCACCGGCGGTCTTCGTCGTTCGCTGAGCGAACGCCCCGGCACCATCGCGGTGCCGGGGCGTGCGTGCGTTCGGCCGGGAACGCCGGACTGTCCGCGCCGACCGATAGGCTGAACGCATGACGCGAGCCGAGCAGCCAACGGCCCCTCACCCCGCCCCGGACGACGCCCTCGTCGCGGACTCCCGCGAGCGTGCCGTCCGCGCCCTGCTGCGCCGACCGCAGCTGAGGCGGTTGTGGAGCGCACAGCTGGTGGGGGGTGTCGGCGACATCCTCGCCCTCCTGGTGCTGGTCCTCCTCGCCGTCCAGGCCGCGATCGGCGCGGGCTCCTTCGGCGGTGGGTACCGGGGCGTGGCGTTCGCAGTGGCGACCGTTTTCGGCGTACGCATCCTCGCGACGCTGCTCTTCGGTGCCGTACTGCTCGGCCCGCTCACCTCGCTCACCTCTCCCGACGGTCCGCTCGACCGCCGCTGGACCATGGTCGGCGCCGACGGGCTGCGGGCCGCGCTGCTGATCGTGGCGCCGCTGTGGATCGACTGGACGCCCAACGACGCGCTGGCCTACCTCCTGGTGACCGTCTTCGTCACCGGGGTCGCCGAGCGCTTCTGGACGGTGTGCCGGGAGAGCGCGGCGCCCGCGCTGCTGCCCGCGCCGCCCCCGGAGGGCGCGACGGTACGCCCGCTGCCCGACCACATGGACGCGCTGCGCCGCCTGTCGCTGCGCACGGGCTTCGTGGCGGTCCCGCTGGCCGGCGTCGCCCTGGTCGTCGCGGGACTGCTGAACAACCTGCTGGGCGCCGGCGTCGACTGGTTCGCCGAGCACCAGGCGGCCCTCGCCTCGTACGTGGCGGCCGGGCTGTTCGCCGCGTCCCTGTCCGTGGTGACCTTCCTTGAACTGCCCTCGGTGCGCACCCCCCGCGCGCGGTCGCCGCTGGAGGGCGCGCGCCGCCCCAAGAGCGGCACGGGTGTCGACAAGGGCCGCACCGGCGCCCTGCCCCTCCTGGTCCTCGCCTGCGCGGCCGTCGCCGCGGTGGTGGCCGCCGCGGTCGCCGTGGCGGTGCTGCACGCCAAGGACCTCGGTGGCGGCCCGGTGCTGTACGGGCTGATGGTCGGGGCGCTGACCGGCGGCGTCGTCGTCGGCATCCGCACGGCGCCCGCCCTGCTGCCGACCCTGTCGCGCCGGCGGCTGCTGGCCCTGGCGATCGCCTTCGCCGGGATCGCCCTACTGGCCGCCGGGCTCGTTCCGGACGACACCACCGTCCTGCTGCTCCTGGCGCTGACCGGCGTCGCCGCGGGCGTGGCCGCGAACACCGGGCACACCCTGCTCGACCAGGAGACCGAGGACGCCCGCCGGGCACGGACCACCGAGCACCTGCACGCGGTCGTCCGGGTGTACGTGGCGCTCGGCGCGATCGTCGCCCCCGTGGTGGCGGCGTCGATTGGGCCGCACCGGCTGGAGAACGGCAAGTTCGTCTTCGCGCACGGCGGTGCCGCGTTCGTGCTGATGCTGGCCGGCGCGCTGCTGCTGCCGGTGGCCGCGCTGGTGCTGGCCAAGGTCGACGACCGCTCCGGGGTGCCCCTGCGGCACGACCTGCGCGACGCGCTGCTCGGCGGCGACGACCCGGTGCCGACCCCCGCGACCAACGGTTTCTTCATCGCCCTGGAGGGCGGCGACGGCGCCGGCAAGTCCACCCAGGCCGAGGCCCTCGCCGAGTGGATCAGGGGCAAGGGCCACGAGGTCGTGCTGACGCGCGAGCCCGGGGCGACCCCGGTGGGCAAGCGTCTGCGGTCCATCCTGCTGGACGTCTCCAGCGCCGGTCTGTCGCACCGCGCGGAGGCGCTGCTGTACGCCGCCGACCGCGCGGAGCACGTCGACACCGTGGTCCGGCCCGCCCTGGAGCGCGGCGCCGTGGTCATCTCCGACCGGTACATCGACTCCTCGGTGGCCTACCAGGGCGCCGGGCGCGACCTGTCGCCGACCGAGATCGCCCGCATCAACCGCTGGGCGACCAACGGGCTCGTACCGCACCTGACCGTCCTGCTGGACGTCTCGCCGGAGGCCGCGCGCGAGCGGTTCACCGAGGCGCCGGACCGGCTGGAGTCGGAGCCCGCCGAGTTCCACACGCGCGTGCGCTCCGGCTTCCTCGCTCTGGCCGCCGCCGACCCCGGCCGCTACCTCGTCGTGGACGCCGGCCAGGAGCCCGAGGCCGTCACCACCGTCGTACGCCACCGGCTCGACCAGGTGCTGCCGCTGTCCGAGGCCGAGATCAAGGCTCGGGAGGAGGCACGGCGCAAGGCCGAGGAGGAGGCACGCCGCAAGGCCGAGGAAGAGGCCGCGCGCAAGGCCGAGGAGGAGCGCCTGGAGCGCGAGCGCCTCGAACAGCTGGAGCGGCTGCGCGCCGAGGAGGAGGAGCGCAAGCGCCGCGAGCTGGAGGAGGCGCAGCGGCGCGAGGCCGAGCGGCAGGCGGAGGAGGCCCGGCAGCGGGCCGAGGAAGCGCGCCGCAAGGCCGAGGAGGAGCGGGTCCGGCTCCTCGCCGAGGAGAAGGCGCGGGCCGAGGAGGAAGCGCGTCGCCGGGCCGAGGAGGAGCGGCGCCGCAAGCAGGCCGAGGAGGAGGCGCGGCTGCGGGCCGAGGCCGAGGCCCTGCGTCTGGAGAAGCAGCGCAAGGCCGAGGAGGCCCTGATGCGTGCCGAGGAGGCACGCAGGGCTGCGGAGCAGGCGGCGGCAGCGGCCGCGACCGGTCCGAAGCCGACGGCTCCGCCCGCGGCCGACGCGCCCCGCCCGGCACCGTCCGCACCGCACCACTCGGACGCGGCGACCGTGCCGACCCCGATCGTGACCCCGACGAACGCGTCCGGCGGTCCGGTGGAGGACACGGCGGTACTGCGGCCGGTGCAGGACCCGGAGGACCCGCACGGCGACGCCCGTGAGGACGGTGCCGGTGACGGTGGGGCGTCCGGAGAGTCCGCGTCCGAGGTGACGACCGAGCTGCCCAAGCCGCCCGCTCCGGCGGGTGCGGCGGACGAGACGGCGGTCCTGCCGGCGGTGGAGCCTCGGGCCGAGGACGAGACGGCGGTACTGCCGCCCGTCACGCCGTCGGCCGCCGACGAGACGGCCGTGCTGCCGCCCGTACGCGCGGAGGACCCCGCCGACCGGGTGCCGTCGGACTACTTCCGCAAGGAGGACCCGGCCGCCGGTTCCGGCCGTTCCCCGGAGCCCCAGGACCGCACCCGCGAACTGCCCCGTATCGACCCCGACCAGGCACCGCCCCGCAGGCGGCGCTCCGACTGGGCCGAGGAGACCCCGCTGGACGACCTGCCGACGCTGGCGGACGAGCTGCTCGGCCCGCGCGACGGGGACGACCCCGAGGCGGGCGGCCGCGGCGACGGAGGCCGCGACGGTCAGGGCGGTCAGGGTGGCGACGGAGGCCGCCGCGGCAAGGGCGGCCGGGGACGGCGCTGAGCCCTCGACGCCCCGTACCCCGGCCCCGGCACCCGTTGTCAGTGCCGCCCCGCACAATGGAGGGCGCGACGCGGAGTGCGGGGCGCGGCGCAGTGCGACGGCGCGGTACGACCGCGGAGTGTGACGGAAGGACGGCGTGACCCATGACCGTGTGGGACGACCTCGTCGGGCAGGAGAAGGTGAGCGATCAGCTCGCCGCCGCCGCCCGGGACGCCGACGCCTTCGTCACCGCCGCCGCGGCCGACGGCCCGCTGCCCGAGGCGTCGAGCATGACCCACGCCTGGCTGTTCACCGGGCCGCCCGGCTCCGGAGTGACGCAGACGGCACGCTCCTTCGCCGCCGCGCTCCAGTGCGTGAGCCCCGACCGGGCGCTCGGCGGAGTCCCCGGCTGCGGCTTCTGCGACGGCTGCCACACCGCGCTCATCGGCACCCACGCGGACGTCAGCGCGGTGACCGCCGTCGGCGCGGAGATCCGCGTCGCCGACATGCGGGACACCGTCCGCAAGTCCTTCACCTCCCCGGCGAACGGCCGCTGGCAGACCATCCTCGTCGAGGACGCCGAGCGGCTGAACGAGAAGTCCGCCAACGCCGTCCTCAAGGCCGTCGAGGAGCCCGCCCCGCGGACGGTGTGGCTGCTGTGCGCCCCGTCCATCGAGGACGTCCTGCCCACCATCCGCTCCCGCTGCCGCCACCTGAATCTGCGCACACCCTCGGTGGAGGCCGTGGCCGACATGCTCGTCCGCCGCGAGGGCATCGAGCCGGACGTCGCCGCCGCGGCGGCCCGCGCCACCCAGGGCCACGTCGACCGCGCCCGACGCCTGGCCACCGACCCCACCGCCCGCGATCGCCGGTCCGCCGTCCTGAAGCTGCCGCTGCGGGTCGAGGACATCGGCGGCGCGCTCAAGGCGGCCCAGGAGTTGGTGGACGCGGCGGCCGCGGACGCCAAGCAGCTCGCCGAGGAGATGGACACCAAGGAGACCGAGGAGCTGAAGGCGGCTCTCGGCGCGGCCCAGGGCGGCCGGCTGCCGCGCGGCACGGCGGGCGTGGTCAAGGAGCTGGAGGACAACCAGAAACGCCGCCGCACCCGCACCCAGCGCGACAGCCTCGACCTCGCCCTGACCGACCTCACCGCCTTCTACCGCGACGTGCTCGCCCTCCAGCTCGGCTCCCGCGTGGCGATCGCCAACGCCGACGCCGAGGACGCCCTGGAGCGCATCGCCCGCGCCAGCTCCCCGGAGGCCACCCTCCGCCGCATCGAGGCCATCGCCGCCTGCGGGGAGGCCCTCGACCGCAATGTGCCGCCGCTGCTGGCGGTGGAGGCGATGACGATGGCCCTGAGAGCGGGCTGACCGAGCTGCCCCGGCGGGGACCGGGCCGACCCGGTTGACCGCGTAACTCGTACGAGGCACGTCGAGCACGCTGAGCGTCGAGGCGATCGCGGAGAGTTACGCTCGCGGAATGCACACAAGGCGCACCCACCGCAGGACCCGCATCGGCAGAACCCGAACCGGAGCCACGCTGCTCGCCGCCGCGCTGCTCGCCACCGCCTGCTCCGCCGGGGGCGCGTCGACGTCCGCCGGCCCGGCGGCGGCCGAGGCGGCGGGATCGACGGAGGCGGCCAAGACCTCGTTGACCGCGCTGCCGAAGGCCACCCCCTCCGAGCTGGCGCCGTACTACGAGCAGAAACTGAACTGGCGCGACTGCGGCGTCCCCGGCTTCCAGTGCGCCACCATGAAGGCCCCGCTCGACTACGCGAAGCCGACCAAGGGCGACGTCCGGCTCGCCGTGGCCCGCAAGAAGGCCACCGGCCCGGGCGAGCGCCTCGGCTCGCTGCTGGTGAACCCGGGCGGCCCGGGCGGCTCGGCGATCGGCTACCTCCAGCAGTACGCGGGCATCGGCTATCCGGAGGAGGTCCGCGCCCAGTACGACATGGTGGCGGTGGACCCCCGGGGCGTGGCCCGCAGCGAGCCCATCGAGTGCCTCGACGGCCGCGAGATGGACGCGTACACGCAGACAGACGTCACTCCGGACGACGAGGGCGAGGCGGACGAGCTGGTCGACGCGTACAAGGAGTTCGCCGAGGGCTGCGGGGCGGACGCGCCGAAGCTGCTGCGGCACGTGTCGACCGTCGAGGCGGCCCGCGACATGGACATCCTGCGGGCGGTGCTCGGCGACGAGAAGCTGACCTACGTCGGCGCCTCGTACGGCACGTTCCTCGGCGCGACGTACGCCGGTCTGTTCCCGGACCGGGCGGGCCGCCTCGTCCTGGACGGCGCGATGGACCCCTCCCTGCCCGCGCGCCGCCTGAACCTGGAGCAGACGGCCGGCTTCGAGACGGCGTTCCAGTCCTTCGCGAAGGACTGCGTGACGCAGCCCGACTGCCCCCTCGGCGACAAGAGCACCACCCCCGACCAGGTCGGCAAGAACCTCAAGGCCTTCTTCGACGACCTGGACGCCAAGCCGATCCCCACGGGTGACGCCGACGGCCGCAAGCTCACCGAATCCCTCGCCACCACCGGCGTGATCGCCGCGATGTACGACGAGGGCGCCTGGCAGCAGCTGCGCGAGTCCCTGACCTCGGCGATGAAGGAGAACGACGGCGCCGGCCTGCTGGTCCTCTCCGACAGCTATTACGAGCGCGAGGCCGACGGCAGCTACAGCAACCTGATGTTCGCCAACGCCAGCGTGAACTGCCTCGACCTCCCCGCCGCCTTCTCCTCCCCGGACCAGGTGCGCGACGCGCTCCCCGACTTCGAGAAGGCGTCCCCGGTCTTCGGCGAGGGCCTCGCCTGGTCCTCCCTGAACTGCGCGTACTGGCCGGTCGAGCCCACGGGCGAGCCGCACCGCATCGAGGCCGCCGGCGCGACCCCGATCGTCGTGGTCGGCACCACCCGCGACCCGGCCACCCCCTACCGCTGGGCCGAGGCCCTGGCCGGCCAGCTCTCCTCCGGCCGCCTCCTCACCTACGAGGGCGACGGCCACACCGCCTACGGCCGCGGCAGCGCCTGCATCGACTCCGCGATCAACACGTACCTCCTGCGCGGCACCGCGCCGGAAGACGGCAAACGCTGTTCGTAGCCACGCCGGACACCCGCCCCACCCGCCCCGGAGCCCAGGCCTCCGGGGCGGGTGCGAAGCACCCCCGGAAACTGTGTAGACTTACCGACGTTGCTGATCGCACCATGGGTGCACAGCGCGCCGCCTTAGCTCAGATGGCCAGAGCAACGCACTCGTAATGCGTAGGTCTCGGGTTCGAATCCCGAAGGCGGCTCTTCCTAAGCCCAGCTCAGACAGTGTCTGAGCTGGGCTTTTTGCGTTCCGTTGAGTGGTTGCCGTGTGCAGTCGGGGGCTTGCGCAGCGGTATGCGTGAGCGGGTGTGCCCGTGATCTGTACACGTCAGGCTTTGATGACCTCGACGGCGGGTCCACAGAGCAGACTGATGTCCTCAGGGTCGGAGGTGAGGACGGTGACTGGTCTTGGCGCCGAGCGTGCAACGGCCGCGAGGACGGCGTCGATGGCGTACTTGTGGCCGCTGAGGAGGTGGTCGCGCAACAGTGCTGCCGCTTGGTCGGTGACGCTCTTGGTGACGTCGTGGACATCGATCCGAGAGAGTACCCACCGGATGCGGGCGGGGTGGATGCGCTCGTAGTCCGCCTCGAGCGTGGTCATGGCGGTCGTGGCCACTCGGATGCCTTCTTCCGAGGCTGCTTGGACGAGACCCAGGACGGCGCGGTCCTTGAGGTAGAGCTTGGACAGGCCCTCGCTGTCGAGGAGGAGAGTGCCGGGCATCAGGCTGCGGCACCGCTCGAGTCGCGCTGATCATGGCGCAGTACGGCGCGTGCCGCTTCGATCTCTTCCCGGGACAGCGGGTCGTTGTCGGTCTCGAAGTCGGCGACGATCTCCCGAAGCTTGTCCATGGCCACACGCTGCTCGAGGGCCTCGGCCACGTAGGCGGAGAAGCCGCCTGGACCTACATGAGTACGTGCGGCCTCAGCGAGGTCTTCGGGGAGGCTGATCGAGTACTTCTTGCTACCGCTCACGGTCCAGATCCTACCAGGGGTGGCAATTCCGGGTCTGAAGCCGGACTGAGTGGATTGGTCTACTCAGTCAGGTGAGCCCCCGACCGACAGCCCGCAGAGCGGGCCGCCAGCCCACACCTTCTGCGCCCGAACGCGGTGTCCACGCACGCGGCTGCACACAAGCCCATGCATCTGGCTGCGGGGGCTCGCGCTTCCTCGCCCGGGCCTCCCGTGGGCGGCGCGCCCACCCTTCGGACGTACTGGAATGGCAATCGCGACGACCGAGACGGCGCGATCGCCGGCGACGACTGGCGGCTCACCATCGCGATCATGCCCGGTGCGGGCTGGGCCCGCACCGGCCTGGCCGAACGGGGACTTTGTTTCGATCACCGGAAGTCGATGGTGCGCAGGGCCGACGGGAGTTCGGCCCGGTACGGGATCAGGCCGAGACGGCGCTGGTTGACGGTCAAGGCCAGGGCGATGTGGGTCCGTGCCGGCACGCCGGCGGGGGGCCTGATGATGAGGGCGAGGCCGAGAGCACCTGGTCGTCAGTCTGGCGATTGGTGGCGGCCTTGCGTGGGCTACCTACTGCTCCAAAAACCCAAATTGCATGCTGTTCTCGTGCGCTGTCCTCGGCGGCTAGGTTCGTTGCGTCAGAGGCTTCGTTAGATGCTTTGAGTCCGAGGGGAGTTGTGGCGTGCAGCACAAGGCGCTGCTGTTTGCGTTGGTCGTCCTGGCATCGGTGATCGTGGGACTGCTGGCCGGCATCCTTCAGTTCGCCGACGGAGGGCAGGTGGTGGGGGCGGTCAAGAGCGGCGGGATGGCGTTCGGTGTCGCCATGGGCCTTGGCATGGCGACCATCACCTGGCTGAAGACGTCGTGACGGCAGAGGCTGAGGCTGCAGGGTCTCCCGCATTCAGGCGCGTGTGGCGCGCGATCGACGCGCTGTGCGAGATGGTTGCCCCGGAAGACGCGTACCAGGTCGCGTTTCAGGTGATCTTCCTGCGTTCTTCGGGGGGAACGCTCTGGTCCCCCCTCGTCAGACACTTCGGGCCTGCGGAACCGGCGCTGAACATGGCCTGGGCGAACACGCGGCTCGACAGTGTCTTCAGGTTGGGGGTGCGGCGCTCCGCCGGAGCCGTCGGACTGTTCGGAGAGGCAGACCGGCGTCTGGCCGCGCTGATCGTCGAGGTCGATCGGGTTGAGTCGGCGGGCCGGCCGGTCGGCCTGTTCGATGCGTGTCTCGACCGGTACTCGCACAGGTTCGGCCAGGACGGAAACTACTACACGCCTCGGGGAATCGCCCGGCTGGTGGCGGGGCTGGCCGGGCCTCGAGCCGGTGAACGTGTGCTGGATCCGGTCTGTGGATCTGGGAGGCTCCTCGTCGAGGCCGCACGATGGGCTAGACGTCAGGGGGCTGGGAACGATGTAGCGGTCGTGTGCGGTAGGGATATCAGTACCGAGGCGCGGCGCGTGGCAGCGATGAACCTCACGCTCAACTCGCTGCCCGGAGATCTCGGCACGAGCGCGGTTGACAGCCTGCGGGGCGGGTCCACGGGGCTGGCTGCTGATGTCGTACTCGCCAATCCGCCTTTCAAGATGCCCGGTTGGGGACACGATGAGCTAGTGGGAGACCCTCGCTGGAGCTTCGGCCAGCCGCCCAAGGGCAGCGCGAACTTCGCGTGGGTCCAGCACATCCTGAGCGAACTCTCCCCGAGAGGGCGTGCAGTCGTCCTGCTGGCGGATGGCGCTGCGAGGAGCACTCGGGGGGAAGAGAAACAGATCCGGCAGCGCATGGTGGAGACCGATGTCCTCGCGGGTGTCGTGGCGCTGCCCGCCGGGTTGTTCCCGCACACCCGGATCGGCGCGAGTCTGTGGTTTCTCAGCAAGGACAAGACTCCGCATATCGGTTGGGGGAGGAATGCTCGTCTCGGCGAAGTCCTTTTTGTGGACGCGCGAAGGCTCGCCAAACGTGCGGATCGCTCTCGACGGCAGCTGGCGGACGAGGAGGTGACGCGGATCTGCCGGATCTTTGCGGCCTGGCGCGGCGCTGACAACGGTGACGCGGTGAGCGACGGCCCGCAGGAGGAGGCGAGTTGGTGGCGTTCAGTCCGTCGCGAAGAGATCGAGGCGTACGGGTATGACCTGACTCCCGGGAACTATGTCCGTTCGTCGGCCGGGGCCACCGGGTCTTCGCCCGATCACGATGTTGCCGAGCGGAGCCCGAAGGAGGAGCTGTACGGGCGCTTTGAAAAGGCCGCGCGGATCAACGAGCGGCTCCGATCCGTGCTGAGGGAGACGTGAGTTGGACGAGAAAGAGGCCAAGGTCGCTTCACGGGCCTGGGGGCTCTGTCCCCTGGGTGAGGTTCCCGGTGTCGATTCGGTGACGTACGGCATTGTCACGCCCGGCCCGCACCAGCCCGCAGGAGTGCCTCTGCTCCAGGCGGGGGACATCGCGGGTGGCGTGGTGGACCAGAGCAATCCCAGGATGATCGACGCAGCTGTGCACCGTCGCCACCAGCGGACCTCCCTCGTCGCAGGCGACCTTGTCGTCGTTCTGGTGGGTCGGATCGGGGATGCCGCAGTCGTCGGCGCGGAGCAGCACGGATGGAACGCCGCCCGGTCGGTGGGCGTCGTCCGCTTCACCGAAGCGGGGCAACAGAACGGCATCGGTACGTGGCTCAAGTGGTGGTTGAAGACACCGGAAGCTCGCGCTCGGTGCCTGGAGAGTTCAGCGGGCTCGGCGCACTCCACATTGACCATCGCCACACTTACGCAGCTCCCTGTACCAATGCTTCCTCTCGACCTTCGCACACGGCTCCTCGGCACGATGCGTCTCATCGAACGACGGATGATGCTGAACACTCGGATCGCGGCGTGCGCGTTGGAACTCGCGGACGCGCACTTCGCCAGATGCCTGGAGGAACACAAGGACTCGACAAGGCCGGTCGCAGCGATTGGCGACGTGGGCGAAGTAGTGGGTGGGATGCGGAGGTCCGATGTGTTCGAAGGCGGTTTCCCCGTGGCGTGGGCGGCGCCGGCCGAGGTCCTTCGGCACAGGCTCGCCCATCTCGATCGAACCGATCAGACCACCTGGGCGCCTCGCCACGCCGTGTGTGCTGCGGGGACGATTCTGGTTGCGCCCAGGCCCGGCGGGGTGGAAACGGTGGTGTCTCGGATCCCCCTGGTTCCGGGGCGCGGAACGCTTGCGGTCCGTATCGAGCGAGAAGCGGACCGGATGTGGCTGCTGCACGAGCTGCGGTCCAGGAGCAAGGAACTCGTCTCTACGGCGCAGGGGCAGCAAGGCCGCGAGATGAGCCGAAAGGCGTTCACGCGCTTCACCGTGTCCTGGCCGGACTCCTCCCATGTGAGGGAAGCGTTTGCCCGTGTCGCGGCGCCGCTCCATGAGCGGGCGGACGTGGCACTTGACGAGAATCGGGTGTTTGAGGAGCTGATCACAACAGAGTTGACGCGGATGGCCGAGCAGTCGAAGGGAAGGAGGTGAAGCCGGTGCCGCCTCGAGGGAGAGTACCCACAGCGGTCACGGAGCTGATCTGGAAGGCCGCGGACAAGCTGCGCGGCGGTATGGACGCGGCTGAGTACAAGCACGTCCTACTCGGACTTCTCTATCTTCGTTATCTCTTCCTCGAGTTCGAGGAGTCCCGTCAGCAGCTCGGTGAGGGCTTCGTGGACGATCCGGACGCGTACACCACCCTGGGCTTGCGCTGGATACCGTCTGCCGCTCGCTGGGACATGCTGGCCGAGAAATTGAGGCGGCCCGGGTGCCCTGCAGGTGAGACCCTCGATGACGCGCTGCGCGCACTGACGCGGAGCAACCGGGACCTCGACAACGTCTTTCCGGACGGCCTCGGGCTCGCCGGCCGTGTGGACGACCAGCTCGTCCTGGGACTGTTCGCGTTGTTCGGCGACGAACGCGTGATGGGACGCGGGGCACGTACGGTGCGACCTGGCTCGGGAGAGCTGTATGAGTACTTCCTGTACTTTTTGGACGAGTTCGCCCGCGTCGAAGGGAAGCGAGGCGGGGAGTTCCACACGCCGAAGAGCGTGGCACGGCTACTGGTCGAGATGCTGGAGCCGCACGAAGGCCGGGTGTACGACCCGTGCTGTGGTGCGGGTGGACTGCTGGTCCAGGCTCGTGGGTTCGTGCAGACACGTCGAGGGCGGGAATGCACCGACGGGCTCCAAGTCTACGGACAGGAGATCAATCAGCGCACCTGGCGGCTGGCGAAGATGAATCTGGATCTCCACGGGATGGCCTCGAGCGGTATAGGCAGTCGATCGGCCGACACCTTGGCGGAGGACCGGCTGCGGGGGCTCAAGGCAGACTTCGTCATGGCCGTCCCGCCCTTCAACATGAGTGACTGGGCCCGCGATGAGTTCGATCCGCGCTGGCGGTACGGGGTCCCACCGGCGAGGAACGCGAACTTTGCCTGGCTGCAACACGTCATTTCCAAGCTGGGCGACCGCGGCAGTGCCGCTGTTGTGCTGGCGAACGGCTCTCTGTCGTCGCGGCAGCTGGGGGAGGACCGGATTCGTGTCTCCATGGTGGAGGACGATCTGGTCGCCTGCGTGATCGCGCTGCCCGACCGCCTCTTTCGGAGTACTTCGATTGCGGCATGCGTCTGGTTTCTGACGAAGGACAAGTCGTCGCAGGGCGTTCGGGAGCTGACCGATCGTCGTGGTGAAGTGCTGTTCATCGATGCTCGCGCCATGGGGGAGATGATCGGCCGCGCAGAACGCGTGCTGACAGACGCGAACCTCCGGGAGGTCGTCGGCACGTACCGGGCCTGGCGGGGAACGGATACCTCGCAGGAATATCAGGATGTGACCGGTTTTTGCCGTTCCGTGAGACTCGGCGAGATCCGCGAACATGGTCACCTCCTGACTCCGGGACGATACGTGGGTTCGGCGGATATCAGTGAGGAGCAGCGGAAAGGCCCAGTGGAGGGGCGTGTCGCGGAGCTGACCCGGGAGCTCCTCGAACTCCTGGATGCGGCAGATCGGACGGAGGCTGAGATACGGAAGCACCTTGGCGCGTGAGTGCTGGGTTGCCCAGCACGTGTGCCTTGCTCGCCAAAATCACCTGGGACCTACCAGGGGCCGGGCGGGGTCGAGTCGTCGACTGTGACGAGCCTCGCCACATCCGCCCTTGCGGCACCGATCGTTGACGCGCTCAATCGGATCTCCGCCCTCACCGCCGTCCCGGCGAGCGTTCATGATCGTCGTGACCACGGGTGGCGCATTATCCGACGGAGCACCTTGCAGCGTTGACCGACCGGGCTTCGCGCGCCGATCTTCTGAGTGGTGCGCACAGCCTGTGGTACGAGTACACCTGTTTGGAACTCTGTCAGGCGCTCGCCCATTTGGACGAAGCTCTGACGGCGGTGCCTGAGCCAGCGTCCTGCCGTCGAGCTCTGCAATCCTCTCACCAGGGAAAAGCGGATCGAGCGTGACCACAGGTCAGCGACCGTCATGATCTTGCAGGTCCTCGTCATGCGTAGGTCTCGGGTTCGAATCCCGAAGGCGGCTGTGAGAAGCCCAGGTCTCATTGATTGTCGTATGTGGTTGAGTGTTTGCACAGTGTCATCGCGAGCGAGTGTGCCCGCGATCTGCACGCGTCAGCCTTTGGTGGCCTCGGCAGAGGGTCCACAGAGCAGGCTGATGTCCTCAGGGTCGGAGGTCAGGACGGTGACTGGACTTGGTGCCGAGCGCGCGCTGGCCGCCAGTCCATTGAACCCCAGGTCACCTAGCTCGTGACCTGGGGCTTTGTGTTGCTCCCGTCAATGGCGTGATCCGAGCGGCAGCTCCTCGCGCCCGGTCGGGCGTGGTGCGGCCCGTCTCCCGGCGGCCGCGCCGACGAGGCGGGCGGGCTACGCGCTCAGCCGGGTCTCGGCGGGCAGGGACTCGGCGGGGCCCGTGTCGTCCACGACTCCGTTCAGCGCGATGAGGTAGCCGAGTTGGGCGCGCGAGCGGGAGTTGAGGGCCTCGCTGATGCGGGCCACGTGGGCGGCGACGCTGCGGCGTGAGATGCCCAGGCGGCGGGCGATGCGGTCGTCGGTGTGACCCGCCACGAGCAGTCGCATGACGGCCTGTTGGACCTCTCCGGTCACGGAGGGATGGCGGTCGCGGACCGAGGCGCTGTCCACCGGGCGGGCGCGCTCCCAGGAGGACTCGAAGACACAGACCAGGAAGCGGACGACGGCCGGGTGCGCGATACGGACCGCTCCGCTGCTCCCGTCACGCTGGTGGAAGGCGACATACGCCACCGACTGGTCGCAGATGATGAGGCGGTCCGTCACCTGGTCGAGGGTGCGCACCTCGCCGCACGCCTCCCGGATCTGCCGGATGTGGCGCAGCACCGGGGCGTTGGCGCGGGCCGCGTGCGGGTAGAGGGTGCGGTGGCTGACACCCGAGCCGACCAGATGCGGGTCGGAGATGTCGTACGCCTGCCGCTCACCCAAGGGCTGAATGGTCATCAGCTCGCTGCGGCAGCCGCGGACCGCCTCCTCCAGCTCCGTCGCCACGACGGCATCGCCGCTGAGCACGCTCAGGTACTCGGGCTGTTCCCTTACGGCGGCCTTGTAGATTCCGCGGACGCTCTCGAATCCGGCCCTGATCTTCTGGGCCGTCTCGTCGATCGGGCGGAGCAGGCTGGTGAGTGCCAGATCCGGTTTCACCGGCACCAGGACCGTGTCGTCATCGGCCGGAACGACCACGAGTCCCAGCACCATCAGGCAACGGGGCGCGCCCCGCAGCGGCATGCAGCCCTTGGCGACGGCCTTCCTGTACGCGACGAGCCCGGTCGCGCAGGGCCCTTCGACACCGGCGCTGCCGCCGGCTTCCCCCTGCTCCCCCCGGAGTCCGCACGAACATCCATCCATGGCAAGAGTTCTTGCGTCATCGTGCATTTCGTCATTATGAACCTTCTTTTCCAAGGTCAAGAAGCATCGTCAGTGTGAGACTTGTCATCGAACAGCCCATAGCTGCTTGGTATTCGAAGATCAGAGGAGCACTGTCATGTCCGTCGAAGGAAAGACACTCGTCATCACCGGGGCCGGCACCGGCATTGGTCTGGCCACCGCCAAACTGGCCGCGTCCAGGGGCGCCAACGTGGTGCTGACCGACCGCAGCGAGGAGCAGGTGGCCAGGGCCGCCGCCGAGATCGGGCCGCGGGCATCGGCGTACGCCCTCGATGTGACCGACTCGGCGGCCTTCGAGCGGGTCTTCGAGGCCGTCGGCTCCTTCGACCACCTCTTCACCTGCGCCTCCGGCATCACCATCGCGCCGTTCACGGAGCTGACCGAGGAACAGGTGCGGTCCTTCTTCGAGATCAAGTGGTGGGGCCAGTACAAGGCGATCAAGGCGGCGCTGCCCCGGCTGGCCGCGGACGGCTCCATCACGCTCGTCTCCGGCTACCTCTACCGCAAGGTCGACCCCGGCTACTCCGCCTTCGCCGCCGTCAACGGCGCGGTGGAGGCCACGGTGAAGTCGCTCGCGCTCGAACTCGCGCCGCTGCGGGTCAACGCCATCGCGCCCGGCCCGGTCGACACCCACAGGAAGCTGATGAGCCCCGAGGAGCACGAGGCGTACGTCAAGGAGGTCTCGGGCACCCTGCCCGCGGGCCGCCCCGGCACCCCCGAGGACCTCGCCCACGCGGCGCTGTTCCTCATGGAGAACACCTTCACCACCGGCCACACGCTGGACGTGGACGGCGGCAAGCGATGACGGAGCCGCAGGGAGCGGCGGAGCGCCCGGAGTTGTACGCGGACACGTCCGACGGCCCCGGGCGGGCCCTCTCCGAGGTCCTCGCCCGCTGGCGGAGCGCGTTCGACGCCCGCCACACCGAGAGGGTCGCCGCTCTTTTCACGCCCGACGCGCTCTTCCAGGGGCTCGGCACCACGTCCTTCCTCTCGCGCGAGCGGGTACGTGAGTACTACGAGCGCGTCCCCGCCGGCACCCGGGCCGAGGTGCGCATCGCGTACGCGTACCGGCTCGACGGGGCACTCGGCGGCATCGCCGAAATCCGCTTCACCCACCCCGACCGGGTACGCACCGCGATGGTCTCGGTGGTCCTGACGCGGGCCGGGGAGCAGTGGCTGATCCGGCATTGGCACGCGGCGGCGACCGGAGCCTGAGCAGAACGGCACCGGGGGTGCGTACCGGACCGGTGCGCACCCCCGGTCCATGCGGTGGTCCGCCCGGTCGGCTGCTGCACCGGGCCGGTACGGGCCGAGTCCCGGTACGCACCCGGGGGCCCGGACCTGCGCACGTACGAGCCCGGACCTGCGCACGTACGAGCCCGGACCTGCGCACGTACGAGCCCGGACCTGCGCACGTACGAGCCCGGACCT